>NZ_JBATKE010000208.1:0-48266 GCF_049669105.1 Eudoraea sp. | reverse complement strand
TCACTTTGCACTGTTGTAATAAATACTTCTCCACCTTGTCCTTCAAACTCCTCAACAACGGTAGGGGTTATTGGCGGTACCGCATCACAAAAATAATTTTTAGACGTATTGTCGGAAAAAGTCCGATATGTTAACATGGATTGCCCTGGGATTGCACTCTTTATTGTGTCGGCAGAAACTTCATTCTTTAAAAGGCCGCTTTGCAATTCAAGAATTAAAGCTTCGGCTGTATTGAGTTTAAAGAATAGCGTGCTGTTAACAGTTGTGGTAGATTCACAGAATGTGATACTGGTATCGTTAAAATCTATCGTTTCAATTATGAGATCACCATCATCGCATGAGCTGAAGAAGCACAAAATAAAAAGTAATAATATCCTGTTCATGCCTCAAATTTAAATGAATTTAAGGCTATTATCCTAGTGCATTGAGTTGATTTTATGAAGAGTTTAAGTTTATTTCGATTATTTTTGGTCTTGTTGCTCAATACACGACTTGTACATGCGAAAGATCTATTTTGATAATGCCGCCACAACCCCCGTTAGGGCAGAAGTAATTGCAAAAATGCAGGACGCCCTGGTCAACTCTTATGGCAATCCTTCTTCTACACACGGATTTGGAAGAAGCGCCAAAACGGAAATTGAGCAAGCGCGCAAGACTATTGCCAAATATTTGAATGCCCAACCTTCTGAGATTATTTTCACATCGGGCGGTACCGAAGCAGATAACATGATCTTAAGAAGTGCAGTCAGGGATATGGGAGTAAAAACTATTATTACTTCAAAAATAGAGCATCATGCTGTATTGCATACGGCAGAGGCCCTGGAGAAGGAGTTCGGTACCAATATTGAATTTGTTGACCTCGATAGTTTTGGTAATGCAGACCTTAAACATTTGGAACAGTTGTTAGTAGCAGATGATTCAAAAAAATTGGTCAGTCTAATGCATGTAAACAATGAAATTGGGAATATTTTAGATATTCATAAGATAGCATTGATATGTAAATCCAAGGGTGCTCTTCTCCATTCAGATACAGTTCAATCTATCGGTCATTTCAAATGGGACGTACAAACCACACCAATTGATTTTATGGTGGCCGCAGCTCATAAATTTCATGGCCCCAAAGGGGTTGGGTTTGCTTTTATAAGGAAAAACTCCAATTTAGAACCTTTAATACTGGGTGGTTCTCAAGAACGCGGATATCGGGCAGGAACAGAACCATTTCACAATATTGTCGGGTTAAAAGAAGCGTTCGTTGCTGCCTATGATAATCTGGAAGAGGAAAAAAAATATATTTGCGGGCTAAAAGAATATTTTATTAAAAAAATCAAAGAAACTATTCCCGAGGTTAAATTTAACGGATATTCGGGAAACTTGGAAATGAGTACGTATACATTGGTGAATGTTTGCCTGCCTTTTAGCAAGGAGAAATCTCAAATGCTTCTATTTCATTTGGATCTTAAAGGGATTGCTTGCTCAGAGGGGAGTGCCTGTCAATCCGGTGCCAATGGTGGTTCACATGTACTTGCAGAAATTTTGTCTGAGGAAGAACTGGAAAAGCCCTCTGTCAGGTTTTCGTTTTCAAAATATAACACAAGCGAAGAAGTAGATTATGTGGTTGAGGTTTTGAAAGAGTTTAATCGGACTTAGGATTTTTATTGATCCTTAACCTTTCCTTGTCATATGGAAATTTGCGCACCAGTCTTTTCATCATTTTATCAATCAGGTCGGCTGTATTTCTTCCTGATTTTTTATTGATTTCATTCTCGTATTTCCAAAGTAATTTACCCGTTTTTCCATCACTTATTTTAATACCGATTCGACCGTAATTAGCATCACCAAGGATATAGTCCATAAAGCTAAATTCAACCGGAATTCCTTTAGAAATCAGGATATTTATGTCCAAATTCCCACTTATAATAGCATCCACCTCCAGTATTTCACAAAGTTCTTTAATGGTATACGTGTCTATATTATGGTAAGTAATGTTATTTTGGGCGAGTATGGCATTGGTGTTTTTAATATTTTGAAAATCTACAGTAAATTTTTTCTTTTTCTTTCCCAGCCCAAAATAAGTCTCCAGGGCATCCTGTACGGCATAGCCTTCTTTTTTTTCTAACTTCTTTGATTCTTCTTTGGTAATATTTTCCTCTAATGAAAGATGGGTGAAAAACGGAATAATAGCCAGCACATGATGATCCTTACTTAGGTCATCAAATTTACTGCTTTCGTAAACATTTTTTTGGGCATTGATTAAAGTGCCGCAGGCAAAAAGGGAAATAAAAAGTAATTTTTTCATTCTAAATTAGCTAAAAACGCATGCTTAATTTCAGGTTGAACACACGGGATGTCATATAATTGGGAACTGCAAACTCCAGTTTACTGTCCACGTCTCTTACCCATGTGTTGGTTATGGAGTTTTGATTATTAAATAAGTTGTAAATCTCAAAACCAATATTTAATTCTTCAAAGCGATATAACCAGTGGCCCTTTGGGTATTGTTTGTTTAATCCTGCAAAAATATAGGAAATACCCAAATCTGCACGTTTATAATCTCTTAATCTATTCTGAAAATTATAAGGATCTGCATAACTTGGTGAACCTCCGGGTACTCCGGTATTGTAGACAAGATTCAAATACATCCTTAAACTGGGTATAGTAGGGATGTAATCCTGCCACAATATGCCTATCTGAAATCTTTGATCTGTTGGCCTTGAAATATATCCTCTGTCATCTATATTTTCTTCAGTTTTAAGGAAACCCAGGCTTACCCAGGATTCTGTTCCCGGAACAAATGCACCATTCATTCTCATATCAAATCCATAAGCATACGCTTTCGCATTATTTGCTGCGGCATAACGAATTCTAACATCATCAAGTGTATATGGATTTACATTGGTCAAATTCTTATAATACAATTCACTTAGCAGTTTAAAAGGCCGGTTCCAAAGTTCAAAGCTATATTCGTTTCCAAGTACAAAATGCACAGATTTTTGAGCTTTTACGTCTGGTTGAATTGTACCAGTGGGATCTCTTAATTCACGATAAAATGGGGGTTGCTGATATACCCCTGCGGCAATTCTAAATAACATATCGACCTTCCATGAGGGTTTGATTGCAAACTGTCCTCTTGGGCTGAAAATAATCTGAGAATTACTGGAAAATCCTTCCCCGCTAACTGTCCAATATTGGGTTCTTAAACCTAAGTTATAATAAATGTTATTGGTATTCCACAATGTTCTTCGGCTATATTGAAGATATCCGGATAAACGATTAGTTTTTACAAAATTCAAAGCAGAAACGGATGTGTAAGGAACTATTGCTGTGTTAAAAGGTTCTTGCGGTTGGTTGTTTATAAACTCATCAGTGGGTGGCCTTACAGAATAGCCTAAAGAGTCTAAAAACTCAGATTCACGAATCTGATCTCTAAAGTCCTCATGGGTATATTTAATACCCCATTCCCAGGATTCCCCGTTATTACTCAGTTTGCCATTGTGTGCCAGATTCACTATGAGTGCGTCAAGGTCATTTCTTGCCCTGTTAAACTGGGTGCCCAATCCCCTTGTGGAAGTTACCTCACCGAGATTATTGCTGCCAAGATCTGTATCAATCTCACCTAATTCATATTGTGAAATGACATCGGAATACTCTTCTTCCGTCGTATGGTATAGCGAGGTTATAAAACTTAGTGAAACATTATCATTTACATAATAATCCGCCTTTAGTGCCCCAAGGCTGGTTTTATAATTATTATCTTCTTCGCCCTGATAATAGACGACAAGAGCCTTAGGATCTGTAATTGTACCAAAGTTGGTTTGTCTGGAAAGGGGTACATTTTTATAATCATTAACAGAAAGATTTCCTAAAAAGTTAAGACTGAATTTTCTGGAGAAATGGTAAGTAAGATAAGTTTGTAAATCTGCAAAAGCGGGTGTAAAATTAGTGTTGGTTTGCTGGCTATTTACCAGAAGACTATTGTCTCTGTAGCGGAGCCCAGTTACACTGGAAAAATTGCTATTTTTAGATAAAGTTTCAAGTGTAATTCCTCCTCCAAGAAAACTAGCCCCTATATTCAATCCGAATTCAGTTGGATTTTTATATGTAATATCTAAAACGGAAGAGAGCTTATCCCCATAATGAGCCTGAAAACCACCAGCCGAGAATTCCAGATTTTGGACCATATCGCTATTTACAAAACTTAAACCTTCTTGCTGACCAGAACGCACAAGAAAAGGCCGATAGACCTCAATACCATTGATATAAACCAGATTTTCGTCATAATTCCCGCCTCTTACAAAATACTGAGTGCTCAATTCATTATTAGAAGAAACTCCTGGAAGTAGCTTCAGCACATTTTCAACACCTGCATTGGCTCCCGGAATTTTTCGTACAAGTTGAGCGGAAATTGTGGTAATACCTTCTGCGCTTTTTTCTCCGGTTGCCGTAACTTCAACGCCATCTACCTGAATTACATCAGTTTTCATTACCGGGTTGAATTCAAAAGTTTCATTTGTGCTAAGTATTAAGTTCTCAAGGATTACATTTTTATGGCCTAAATGAGTGAAAATTATCGTTATTTCTTTATCGGCAATTACTTCCAATAAATAAAATCCGGTTGAATCCGTGTAGGTGCCATGACCCTCGGTGGTGATATTTACATTGGATAATGGCTCGTCATTAATTCCCAGGACCACCCCTGTAATTGAAGCCTTTTGCCCGCTCACCAAAGTAAGCGAACCCAAAAAAGAAAGAAGGAATAAGAGTTTAGAACACTTCAAAAGTTTATTTTCTGTAAAAACTACTGGTAAAGGTATTTGAATTCCCTACGTTATCTGTAACGATTACTTTAAGTTCACATTGCGTTTGATTTAGGATTTTATCGTCAAAATTATAGGTAAGTGTTTTTGTTTTGGGTTCGTATTCCATTAATATCCATTCATCATTTAATGTAGCGGAATAAGTTTCAATGCCACTTAAGTCATCAGAGACTATTAAACTGAGATAACGGTAGTTATTTAACCACTGCTTTTCTTTAAAGTTTTTGGAACGTATTTTCGGTGGAATTGTATCCTGTGCGAGGGTATAGGTCCCCAGGCTTCTGGTTCTGGTTGTGAAGGTTGTCCCTCTTTTAAAAGTGGTCATATAATTTGCTTTATTTTTTTTGTCGAGACGGGCTATAAACAATTTTTTTCGTTCCTGCAGAGAGTATTTGGTTACATCAAAAGTTATTGTAAAGTTTTTGTGTGCCGGGATCCTGTTATTGTGAATTAC
The DNA here is from genome assembly GCF_049669105.1 of Eudoraea sp. NCBI lineage: Bacteria > Pseudomonadati > Bacteroidota > Flavobacteriia > Flavobacteriales > Flavobacteriaceae > Eudoraea > Eudoraea sp. Next base: position 42,998 of record NZ_JBATKE010000208.1, on the reverse strand, counting down.
AACCGTATCCGTACCTTTTTGCAGGTCCATATAAAAATTATCATAAAACGTATTTGCCGGAAAATAGACTTTTGCAGCACCCAGGTCATAATTATTAGGCTGCTTGGCGACAATAAAATAATCTGTCTTCAATTCATCCTCAATTACCAGTGGCGGCTGTCTTTTTCCTTCAACAGGAATAACTAATTTTACAAGATTATCCTGCAGATCCTTTATAAGGATTTCCACCTTGTAAAAAAGTCCTTCGTCTACATTAATTTTTCCTTCATTATAGACTTGTTTATATATTTCAAGTCGATTTCCAGGAGCAATAAAGCAGCGTTGTATGCGCTCGTTATATTTTCCAAAATGGTCATAATCTATCAGAGTGTTGATATATCGGGTTTCGTTAAATGAAAATGATTCGAAATTGAAATCGGTGTAAATTTTTCCATTCACTAATTGTTGTACAGAATAGATTCCATTCTTGTTGGCCGCGAGATCTTGCCTGTCATAGGTATTTATTCCAAAACCAATTGTTCCGGAGGCGTATACATTATCTGCCAGATAAGATCCATCCTTTTGTTTGTTGAATTTAATTTGAATCTTTTTGCTGCTTCTATTTACCTGTGCGTCTTCAGACAATGGATAAGCAAATAAGCTTACAAGGGTTGGATTGGTAGCATCCCGCACCTCTAAACCATAAAGAAGCGGGTTAGTTGGTTTTTCTGATATACTACTTCTTATTTCAAAATGCAGATGTGGCCCCGAAGATCCTCCGGTGTTCCCGCTATAAGCTATTACCTGATCTTTTAGGACCTTAAGGTCACCGTAATCCGGAAATACTTCAACTTCATATGATTTTTTCTCATATTGAAGCTTCTTAATAAAGGATTCTATTTCCGGAGAAAACTTTTGAAGATGTCCGTATACTGAAGTATAACCATTGGGATGGGCGATGTATATAACTTTCCCATACCCCCAAAGGCCTATTTTTATTCTTGTTACCGTACCATTCCCTATAGCATAAACCGGTAATCCCTGTCTCTGTTGGGTTTTTATGTCAATACCAGAATGAAAATGATTGGATCGTAATTCACCAAATGTACCAGCCAGGACTAAGGGTATGTCCAAAGGAGGCCTGAAAGTGTTTAGGGGGTACTTGTCCTGACTCAATCCTGTAAGAAAGGAAAGAAGAAGGAGACTTAAAATAAGTATTCTCATAGCTGCTAAGTTGATGCGAATTTAATTAATACGAGTTAAACTTGGAAAAAAGGTCTTTTAACTACCATAATTTTCTTTAATATTTATTTTAATTTTCGGAATGGCCCAAATTATTGGATTTAAAGAATCACTTAAAGAATAATTGCAAAAACTATTGCGAAGTCGTTGGAGGTGTGTTAACTTTGTATAGAACGTATTGTAATTTGCATATGAGCGAATTGGTTGAAATCGTTGATTCCTTAGAAAATAAAATTAGCAAGCTTCTGCATAAAATAGAATTGCTAAATCAATCTAAAATAAGATTGGAGCAGGAAATTGTTGCACTTAAAAATGAGGATGAGACAATAAGGAATACCATTTTGGAATGGGAAGAAAGATATAATTCTCTCAAGCTTGCAAATTCAATGCTGGGCAGTGATAATAATAAAACTGAAGCAAAGCTCAAAATAAATACATTAGTTAGAGAGTTGGATTATTGTATAGCTCAACTTGCTGAGTAGTGTTACTAAGAAATATGGGAGAGAAGCTGAAAATAAAGCTCTCTATCGCAGATAGGGTATATCCTTTAACCATTGACCCGAGTCAGGAAGAAGGACTAAGAAAGGCCGCAAAGAATATAGAACAGCTTGCCAAGAAATTTGAGCAAAATTATGCCGTTAGAGACAAACAAGATGTATTGGCTATGTGTGCCTTGCAGTTTGCCTCTAAGATTGAACAAAGAGGCATAGATAATACAGAGGATACCAAAGAAGTTACAGAACGTTTAAGGGCGTTGGATCAGCTGGTAAACTCTAAGCTTAGTATAAAATAAGTTCTTTAACATAATACAAAGTTACTGCCCACATTGGTATTTAATTTTTGACGAACTCAACACTAATTTGTTTGAAAAGGGTGAGTTTAGGTTGTAAAAGCAGGCCTTCTTGTAAAGGATCCTTGATCAACTTGTTAGCCCTAAACCTGTTTATTGGAGTTTGTACAGAACTTCACCAATGTGGGTTTTTTTATTTAAAATTGATTTTATGAATCATTTTGAGGCCTGATCTCGATTTGTTTTTCCCCGTAGGAGATTAGCAATAATAGTTTTAAAGTCAAATTACTTAGTGATTGCGCGGATCTTTTTAAGCGCTGCATTCATGCTTTAACCAGGGGCAGAAAAGTATTAATTATTAAAATAGGTTATGGATATTACAACAATTGCAATAGCAGCTTTAGTTGGTTTGGTGATAGGATTTATTGTTGCAAAGGTCTTGGAGAAAGGTAAGGCATCAAAGACTGTGACGAATGCAAAAAAAGAAGCAAATTCGATCTTAAAAACCGCCAATATTGAAGGCGAGAATATTAAAAAGGACAAGATTTTTCAGGCTAAGGAGAAATTTTTGGAATTAAAAGCAGAACACGAAAAGGTAATCATCAACAAAGACAAAAAGATTGCGGAATCTGAAAAGCGAACGCGTGATAAAGAATCGCAGATTAGTGGAGAACTGGCTAAGAATAAAAAGCTAAATGAGCAGCTTGAAATAAAACTTAAAGATCTCGATCACAAATCTGAATTTTATGATAAAAAACAGTCTGAACTTGAAAAACTTCATAAAAGTCAGATTCAGCAGTTAGAAGTTATTTCGGGCTTATCTGCGGAAGATGCAAAAGATCAGCTCCTCGAATCTCTGAAGGAAACTGCCAAAACAGATGCAATGGCTTATTTGCAGACCACGATGGAGGATGCTAAACTTACTGCTCAGCAGGAAGCTAGGAAAATCGTCATAAATACCATTCAGCGCATTGGAACTGAAGAAGCTGTTGAAAACTGTGTATCTGTATTTAACCTGGAATCTGATGATGTCAAGGGTCGTATTATTGGAAGGGAAGGACGGAATATCAGGGCACTGGAAGCTGCAACTGGTGTAGAAATAATTGTTGATGACACCCCTGAGGCAATTATACTATCTTGTTTTGATTCTGTTCGAAGAGAAGTAGCCCGGCTCTCTTTACATAAGCTGGTCACCGATGGAAGAATTCATCCGGCCAGGATTGAGGAGATTGTACGAAAAACTGAAAAGCAAATAGAACAAGAAATAGTCGAGGTTGGTAAACGCACGGTCATTGATTTGGGCATTCATGGGTTGCATCCTGAATTGATTAAAGCCGTGGGCAGGATGAAGTACAGATCTTCTTACGGACAGAACTTATTGCAGCACTCAAGGGAGGTAGCAAAACTTTGCGGGGTAATGTCTGCAGAATTAGGTTTAAACCCTAAAATAGCCAAGCGTGCAGGTTTGTTGCACGACATAGGTAAAGTACCAAATACGGAAGCCGAAGTAGAAACACCGCATGCCATTTTAGGGATGCAATGGGCCGAGAAATTTGGGGAAAAACCGGATGTATGTAATGCAATAGGTGCCCACCATGATGAAATAGAAATGAAGACTTTAATATCACCTATCGTACAGGTATGTGATGCTATTAGTGGCGCCCGCCCCGGAGCAAGACGACAGGTGCTTGATTCCTATATTCAACGACTAAAAGATCTCGAAGATATTGCCTTTGCTTTTGGAGGTGTGCAAAAAGCCTATGCCATTCAGGCAGGAAGGGAATTGAGGGTTATTGTTGAAAGTGAGAAAGTGAGTGATGAGAAAGCTGCACAACTTTCTTTTGAAATCTCACAGAAAATTCAAACAGATATGACTTACCCGGGTCAGGTAAAAGTTACCGTTATACGGGAAACCCGTTCGGTTAATGTAGCGAAATAAGGAGTTTTCTTATACGAATTTAAAAACGAGCTTAAAGCTCGTTTTTTTGTTTCATATATATTTGGTTGTCCTGGTAAAGGACATTCGTAAATATTGGCAGATATTTTAATCAACGACAAATTTAAAACCGGCGGTAATAATACCAGCACTTAAACCGGTATTTCTTTTGTAATAATTATACCTTAAATCAATACTCTTCAAACCTACTTTCAATTTGTGTTGTTTCATGATAATATTGGTATAATTAATACCAAAACCAAATTGATTCGCATTGTATTCAGACAAGTCATAATCTGAAGTATAGAATTGCGAGGTGGAAAGATGTTCGTTATAAGGGGCAAAATAATCCGCCGCCTTTTGGTTGTAAAAGCGATAAGATGGATATAAAGTGAACTTTTCTGCTATTTTTACAGCAACTTCAATACTTAGTGTATTGGAATTTATCCCCCAATCATCAAAATAATATCTATAAAATGAGCGCACTACCAGATATTCATTGATAAAAAAGTTGAGTCGGCCTCCCAGTGCAACTTTGAACCTGGAATCCGGCAAGCGTTCAATATCATCAGCCAGATGAAAATTATCAATAAAAGAATCTGCGACATCACTAAAATAGACCCGTTGAAAAGGTGTGGAAAGCAAACCTTGCTGCAGGACAAAATCGGCTAAAAAAGCTCCCTGTATGTTTTTGGAAAGAATTTGCGACAAACCAACGCCAAAAGAATAGGAATTTCGATTCTCATCCGTTAAAACAGCAAAAGACGGGTTGTAATCAGGGTTTCCTGTAATGGTATTTTCTAAAAATAAAAAATCATTCAATCCCCTGCCACCCGGGGCAAAAGGACGAAGTTCATAGGGGTATATAGCTTTCCATTTATCAAGAAATACATTTGCACTAAATCCAAGTTCTGTATTTTTCTCATTAAACAACCGGGTATAACTACCTCCAAAACCGAGTGAAGTGTAATCATACTCCGTTGAAAATGAAAGTTTTCCGCTCCAGATAGAATTTCTGTCATCCGAACTATGGCTGTAATTCCCTGTAAGATTAACCCAGGTATCACTCTGTGAAGCGCCAGAGGCAGCGACAAAGGGATCTGCAAAACCTTTGTCAAAAGGATTAATATTACTGGAAGAGGCAGAGGTATATGCCGAAATACCCGCATCCACTGTTATAACGTCGTCATCACTAATTGGGATTGATATTACCAAAGTTCCGGTAAAATCTGTTAATTCTTCCGTTCCAAGGCCTCCTGTCACCGCAGCATTATTACCATCCTGGGAGTAGTAACTAGATAAAATGTCTATTTCAGTAGTTTCCAAAACCCTTTTTTTGTAATCCCCGGCATTTTCTTGCTGATTCTGAGCATGGCAAATACCAAAGAACATGAAGAGGAAAACCGGAAGAATGAATTTATATATGGGCATAGTTTTTCTATAAAAGGATGTCACTGAATTACGCTCATCCCCAAATTAATTGCATCCACAACCTCCACCTGTTTTACCTCCATTTGCACCAACTGCTGCTTCGCGATAGGAATGAAAAATTGTAATATTTCTGTCGCATAACTTTTCGGATAGCTCCATATCAGGATCATTAATATTTACTTTTTCATATCCCTTTACTGCAACGCAGCTACTCAAAGCTATTGGGATACATGCTACTAAAACAATTTTTTTAATCATATCCTGTCTATTTCTATATTATCGGAAGTAAATACTTTCCCTTCTTTGTCGATAATTACGCACTCAACTTTCGGTAATTGATTTATTCTGTTTATTCCCGTTTCAATACCCATGACAAATACAGATGTTGCAAGGGCATCTGCCAATTCTGCTTTTGGAGCAAATACAGTTACACTCAAAATACCGGTTGCGGGATAACCTGTACGCGGGTCGATAATATGCGCGTATCGTATCCCGTTAAATTGCACAAATTTTTCATAATTACCCGAGGTTACTACCGCACCATTGGAAATTGGCAAAACGGCGGCTGCCTTGGTTTTATTTAGTGGATTTGTAATAGCAACGGTCCATTCATTGCCGTTAGGTTGTCTGCCCCATGTATTCATGTCTCCTGAAGCATTAATAATACCTGCCTGTACGTTGTTTTTGAGTAATAAGGCTTTCGCCTGGTCTGCTGCATATCCCTTCCCTATAGCTCCGAATCCAATTTTCATTCCTTTGTCTTTAAGGAAAACCGATTTATTCCTGGAATCCAGAATTATTTTCTGGAATCCCACTTTAGCAACGGATGACTTTATTTCCTCTTTTGAGGGCATTTCCTTCATACTACCGTCAAATTTCCAGATTTTGTCCATAGACGCATAACTTATATCAAAAGCGCCATCGGTTAAACCTGAAAGACCAATAGCCCTTTCAATTAAGTCGTATAATTCTACACTAACTTTAACCGGCTTTATTCCCGCATTTTTATTGATTAAAGAAGTCTCCGAATTAGGATCCCAGGAAGAAATAAGTTTTTCAATTCTTGAAATTTCATTAATGGCAAGGTCTATAACTCTATTGGCCTCCGTTGAATCTTTTACGACCACAGTAATTTGAAAGCCACTGCCCATTAATTTAAGGCTTCGATGAAAAGACTGCTGTGCCGATATGGGAACAGCAATTAAAAGAATAATAAAAAGGGTGCCAATTTGTTTCACCATTTACCCGGAAAAAGATTCTAAAAGACTGATATATTCTTTAACGGATATTTTCTTATAACCAGTTTGTCCCAAAATCTTGCCATCTTTATCCAGGACAACAACCAAGGGAAAGTAACCCTTGCTATTATAAATTTCCGCCAGTTGCTCATTTTTTTTCTGCTGTTCGGCTGGGAGCATATTTTGTTTTTTACGCGGGAAATCTGCCAGCAACATAACAAAATGATCTGAAGAATAATTTTTGAATTCTTCAGAGCTCCATATCTGCTGGTCGAGTTTTATGCAAGGTGCGCACCAATCTGAGCCTTGAAAAACTAAAATTATCGGTTTATTTCCATCTTTAGACATTTCTTTGGCTCTCTCAAAGTCGGTCTGCCAATCCTGGGCAAATACCATTCCTGAACCCAGGAAAAGTGTCAGCAGTACTATTCTTATTTTCATATGTTGTACTAACGATTGTTTTAGAAATTTCGTATTACTTTTTACAAAGTTTACGGCACTTTTATCATAAGTTATGAACTAATGTTTAGAATTGGTATCCGATGGTTTGATAAGGCTTAAAACCAAGGAAACTGAAAGCTACTAAATCTGAAATACTTTTTAGATTATTTTCAATAAATCATCGGTTCCAATTACCGTGGCAAATTCATTATGCAAACTTGCCAATTCTACTTCATGGATCATCTCGGCTGTGAATTTTACTCCATCGACACTTACTTTATCAAATGTCGCCGTCCCGTCTGCCACTAAATAAGCATCGTATCCCAAATTTCCTGCCATTCTTGTACTACTCGATACACAATGATCTGTAGTAAGTCCAACTATCACTACTTTTTTGATTTCCAGTTTATCCAATTGTTGTTTTAAATCTGTGCCTATAAAAGCACTATTCACCTGTTTTTCTATGATAGTTTCATTTGCCAATGGCTTTACAATATCCTTGAATTCGTTCCCCGGCTGGCCTTTGGCCAGTGGGGAATTGGGATTGGTTGAGTTATGTTTAACATGAAAAATGGGAAGCTTTTGATTTCTCCAGAAGTCCAGGATTCTTTTTGCATTGGCTTCGGCCATTAGATTATTTCTGTGACCACCGTAATAGTCAATATCATCTAAACCTTTCTGAATATCGATAAGAAGTAGTGCCGGTTTACTATCAGAGTTCATATTATTCAATTTTATAGAGAATTGGATTGAACGCTTTAGAAGCAACCATTACTTTATCACCAATATTCAGAGCTTGTACTTCAGATTTATCAGCAATTACTTTAACCACATTGTTTTGAATAAGAACCGATACAACAATGACAACATCCTGGGGCTCTATCTTCAATACTTCCCCTATAAATTTAAACTTACCACTGATTTTTTTGTTAGCAAAGATCTCGTTTGGAATCCCTTTTCTGGAAATTTTACCGTTTTCAAGCACAAAAACCCTATCAGACAGTTTCATGATTTCACCTATATCATGACTCACCAATAAAGTGGTCAGGCCATATTCATTGTGAATTCTTGTAATATAATCCTGGAGCTTCAAACGAATTTTATAATCAAGGGCGGCAAGCGGCTCATCCAACAAGAGAATATCGGGTTTACTAACAAGAGCTCTTGCCAGGGCCACCCTTTGTTGTTGACCTCCTGAAAGCGTTTGTGGTTTTCTATTTTGCAGATCACCAAGTTCCATCATTTCTATCAGATCTGTAATTACCATTTTATCCTGTCCCTTGTTAGAGGCGAACTCCAGATTTTGTAGTACAGTCATATTTGGAAATAATGCATAATCCTGAAATACATATCCGATATTCCTATTTTGGGGAGCTAAAAAGATTTTATTTTTAGTATCAACCCAACTTGTGTTATCCAGTGTTATTTCACCCTTATCTGGCTTTAATAATCCGGCAAGGATTCTTAAGGTAGAGGTTTTGCCTGCACCTGATTCACCATATAGTGTTACGAATTCTCCTTTCTCAATTTTGCATTGAATATCAAGGTTCATTGTACCGTCAAAGGCGCTTAACTTTTTATGAATATCAATTTTAATCATTTCCAAAAGCGCTTTAGGTATCCCCCATTAATCAAATAGACCATTAGCAGGATGCAAAAGGTAATAATAAATAATACCGTAGCATAGAAATTAGCCGCACCGTAATTCATCGCTTCTACTTCATCATAAATGGCAATGGAAGCGACTTTGGTTTTGCCAGGAATACTACCTCCTATCATCAAAACAACCCCAAATTCACCTACGGTATGTGCAAATGCCAGCACAATACCAGTTAATAAAGAAGTTTTACAATTCGGCAAGAGGACTTTGAATAATGTGGTCCATTTTGATTTTCCCATTACCTGAGAAGCTTCTGTGAGGGAATGTGGCAGGATGCTAAGTCCCGATTGAATGGGGTGAACCATAAAAGGCAAGCTATAGATTATAGAGGCTAGAACAAGACCACCAAATGAGAATACCAGTTTAAGGCCAAGCCATTCATTTATCCAATTTCCAAATGCGTTTCCCGGACTGAAAGCAACAAGGAAATAAAATCCCAGTACCGTTGGGGGTAATACCAAAGGCATGCTAATAAGAGTTTCAATAAAAGGTTTAGACCGGGATTTTGTATTTACCAACCAGTATGCCATTGGTATTGAAATAACCAATAATATTGCTGTTGTAACAACAGCTAGTTTTAAGGTAATAAAGAGTGGATCCCAATTCATCATTCAGATAGCATAATTTCATTCGTTTTAACCATAGCACTTACAGTTAATTCTTCTTCTAAACTAAGCTCATCTACGGCATTAGTAGTAATGATGGAACTTATGTCTCCCGCTGGTGTACTGATCAGGATATTACTTAATAGTAAACCCCGTTCAATATGCTTAATTACACCTCTAAGTTGGTTTTGAATGCTTATTAAATGCTTTACGTCCTTACCAATAATAACTTCTGTTTCTTTAAATAAAACCTTAACCAAATGACCGGCTGTTAAATACGAAGCCGTTTCCGGAGTTTCTATGATGATGGCCTTAAACAGTATTTGATCAGAAAGTTCGACAGTAACCAGCGACAAACTGCCGTTTACTTGCACTTCCTTTATATGACCTTCTAAACTATTCATCTACCGAATATCCGAAATCTTTTAATATAATCTTGGCCTCATTGGAGAAAAGAAATTTATAAAATTTATCGGCCTGCAAATTATTTCTTTTGGATTGTTTTATGACCACTGCACCCTGCGAAATTGGGGTATAGTCAGAATTATTTATTAAAGCCCAATTACCCTTCCCTTTCATTTCTGGTGAAAGGACCACAGATTGGGCTGTAAATCCGATTTCAGCTGATTTAGAATAAATAAATTGATTGGTTTGGCCAACACTTTCCCCATATACCAATTTATTTTCAAGACTATCTAAAAGCCCGTGCTTTTTTAGTACTTCCAGAGCTGCTAGCCCATAGGGTGCTGTTTTCGGATTTGCCAGGGCAATATGGTTAATAGCAGAATCATTCAATGATTTTATCGATACCGGCAGGCCGTCAACCATGGTCCAGAGTACTAGTTTTCCATAGGCATAGATCTCAGGTGGCGCGGTGGTAAAACCATTGTTATAGAGGTCCGAAGGATATTTCATGTCAGCCGAGACAAAAACATCAAAGGGGGCACCTTCCATAATTTGAGCGGTATGCTTACCCGAAGAACCCATGATCAATTCACAATTTATACCGGTCTTTTCTGTGAATTTTTCTATAATGGGCCCTAAAGCATATTGCATATTTGCAGCAGCAGCGATGGTAACTTTCGAGGATTCTTTATTTGAGCCATTGCAACCATAAACAAGCGCTATTAAAACAATTCCTATTACTTTAAAATTCCAGTTCGGCATAAGCTACTTCTTTAGTGATATCCTCAACATTACCCGGATATTCTTTTCCCCTTAACCGGCTTACTGTGTGAGCTTTAAGTTCATCTTCAGGATATGATTGAATCAGATCCTGAATCGTTTTTTTATCCAAATTGTCCTCTATATGCACAAGCCATTTGTCTGCCAGTTCATCTGGTAAAATTAAAGGCATACGGGGTCCTGCTGCTTTTGGATTATTATGAATCTTGGACATCATAGAATTGCCCACCGTAGTAACAATAGAGAATGTATTGATCAATTCCCCAGTTTCTGTATCCATCCATTCGCTCCAGAGCCCTGCCAGGGGCAAAGGTTCATTATCCTTCCTGCTCACATAAAATGGATAGGTTTTGCCGGCATAATGATGATGTTCATAAAAGCCGTCTACATAAATAATACATCGTTTATTTTTGGCTGAATTTCGAAAAGAGGGCTTCTCAAAAATGGTTTCTCCTCTTGCGTTGAGTGTATTGTTCCACAATTTTTTTAATTGTGTCTTATCTTTTACCCAAAACGGTACCAGGCCCCAGGTTGCAAGAGTTGGTTCATATGGAGAACGATCTGGATACATAAATAATTTTGGGTGATTAAAGCCTGACACATGATAAAGCGGCAGGTCTGATAAGGGCACCAGTTTTTCAATGATCTCCTCAATGGCTTGCTCGTTCCCATAATGCCTGGCCCGTTTTAACTGAGCTTCCAGACTTGCCTTGATATCGTAACACATAGCTTAATTTTTATATCATGGAGAAGAATTAAATTTAAGAAATTTTGTTCAATAATTTAATGATATTGGATTTAGGATAATTTTTGAAATCGCCACAATTATTAAAGACAACATGGTCTTTTGGACTTCAATTTTATAGTGGCATCCATATAAGTAGTGCCGACTGAATGATAAAGAACAAAATAAATGGAATTACAAAATACCCCATAATATCTCTTGCCTGCAATTTGGTCCCGCTAGCCATTACAGGAAAAATTATAAGTAAATAGAAAGGCTGCAGTGCATTACTCAGGCTTTCTCCATAGGCAATGCCCATTGACGCTCTTGCAATCATGGCGGTAACTTCTGATTCACTCAACCCTGCCCCAAGTTCTTTAACTACATTAATAATACCAGGTCCTATTACAGCAAATTCACCACCTGCCGATGGGATGGCAAAATTCACCAGACCCCCTGAAACATAAGCCAAAAAAGGATAATTAGTTAAGGTCGCAATTGATACCTGAAGTTCACCAATTTTTTCACCCAGACCGGTTGAAAGCATTATTCCCATAATACCGGCATAAAATGGATACTGAAAGAGTATACCTGAAATATTTCTACTGGAACGTTTCATGGAGATACTATAACGCAGTGGGGTTTTATGCAGAAACAGGCCCAGGATAAGAAACGTAAATATGATAATATTAAAATTCAGATCAAATCCATTCAGATAAAAGTGATGGCCTATATAAATGAAACCAAAAGCTGCAATTGTCATTTGTAAAAGGGCACTGTTATTAAGTATATCTGAGACGGCACGAAAAGGGAGTTTGAAAGATTGTGCTTCCATTTTTACAGAAGGTTCTTTTGGCAGATTATCGAGAACCAGGAGATCGGATAATTGCTTTTGGTTGTTGTTTTTAGGAATTAAAACATAAAATAGTAGTGGACCTCCCACAACAAAGAGCAGTATCATTAAAATGTTCAGAGATGATCCCAAAGTATAAGAAGTAGGTATCAATTCTGAAAGAATTCCAGCTTCCATTAAAAAATTATTTTCGGTATTTAGTAATAGGGCAATTGAACTGGAAGCACCGGAAACCCAGCTTCCCAAACTAAAATAAACACAGGCGATTAGAAAAGGATAGTTTAAACCCTTTACTCTTACCGCCAATTCCCTGGCTAAAATGGCCACAATCACGATCATTCCAAAACTGATCAAGGCTATCAACGCACCAGAAATAAGAACAAATAAATAGACCTGCCCCGGGGTTTTTATAAAACGGGCTATCCAATTTATCCCTTTTTCAACGGGAGCTGATTGGGCTATGCTATGGGCAGTTACAATTACCAAAATAATTTGCATTCCAAAGGCTAATAAGGACCAAAAGCCATCATACCATCCACCCAGAACGTTGATTAATGAAGCATCAGTCCAAATGAGTGCCAGGCAACCCGTAAATAATGTTAAGACTAAAGCAAAAACATAAGCACTTGGCATGTACTTAATAAAAAGATCTGTGAAAATTTTTCCAAGCGCTGAAATCATATTATTTGCCAATCAGTAGTCTTTGGTTAACACTTAGCTGATAGATCTTCTAAATATAGCAGTTAAATGCTGAACAATAAATCTGAGTCAAAAAAAATGTGCGATGGTCACTTAAGTACATCGCACATTTATAGATTTATCAATTAGATTTTCTAGCCCGAACAGGATATTCCGGTTGCTTTGGAATTACAGGGGGGTTACTCTTGAGCTGCTCCAATATAACTTCAATGGCTTTTTCCAATTGAGGGTCGCCCCCTGAAATAACTTCTTTCGGCCATTGTTCAACCATAATATCCGGGGCAACGCCTTCATTCTCCACCCGGTAACCATCTTCATTCCAAAAGGCGACATTTGGAGCAGTAACTGATCCACCATCTATAAATTCAGGATAGCCTAAGACACCTACAAGCCCGCCCCATGTAGTTTTTCCAATTATAGTTCCCAGTTTAAATTTTCTAAACATCCAGGGAAGATAATCTCCACCGGAGCCTGCTGTTTCATCAGTAATCATAACCTTAGGGCCTTGTATTGAAGCACTTGGAGCTTTGAGGTTGTTACCATATCTGAAATTCCAGGAAGCCTGATATGGTTTCTTGAGAATATCTATATAGTAATCTGCCAATTGTCCTCCGCCATTATGGCGTTCATCAACAATTATTGCCTTTTTATTAGCCTGTGGGAAGAAGTAGCGTTTAAAATATTCATGTCCGGCCCCTGCTGTATTCGGGACATACACATATGCTACCTGCCCGTTTGTAGCCTTGTCTACTTTTTTAATATTTTCTTCAACCCAATCCCTGTTTCTAAGGGAACTTTCACTTTCTAAAGGCACTACCTTCACTTTTCGAGAACCAGACCCATCTGCTGAGGCTGAAACAGTAAGCTCTACTATTTTATTTTCAGTATTTTCAAAGAAACTATAGAGATTTTGATCTGCTGTAACCTCATTACCATTTACAGCTATTAAATATTCCCCGACCACAATGTTCACCCCAGGTTCGGTCAATGGTGAACGAAGCTCCGGTGTCCAGTTAAGACCTCCATAAATCTTCGAAAAGCGATACCTGTTGTTAACGACTTCATAATCTGCTCCAAGCAGTCCTCCACCTACTTTATCAGGGTTATTCATTTGATCACCCCGACTGCCAAACCTATGATGTCCTACTGCCAATTCACTGCACATCCATTGCATAACTCTGTAGAGATCACTTCTGCAAGTTACATCCGGTAGAAAACTTTTATATTTTTCTTTCATGGCATTCCAATCTGCCCCGTGCATTCCAGGGTCATAAAAATAATCCCTGTTCACACGCCAGGCTTCATCAAATATATTGGACCATTCTTGTCGGGGATCTATTTTAACCTGGATGGCACCTGTATTTATTACTCCGTTTTCTGGTTTTTTACCTACCTCTGTGATTCCCCATATTTTCTCTTTCAGGTATAACATTTTTTTACCGGAAGCTGCAATAGAATACCAATTTGCCTCCATAATTTCCTCGTCTTCCCGTTTTTTTAAATCATACATTCTAAGGGACTGAGGATCGCTGTAACTGCTATGCGGCTTGCGTGATAGATAAAACAATTTTCCTTCTTCGGAACAACTTAAACCTGAATACATTCCTGGTGAAATAGGCAGGTCAATAATTCGATTAGAAATTTGCCCCCAATCAATTCTCAATGGAGCAACCGTTTTATTTTCCTTCTTGTCATCTTTGTCTGCGGAATCTTCTTTAGATTTTTCATCGTCCTCATCATCTTCTTCATCATTTTCTTTAGCCAAAGGAGAAATAAGTTCTTTCTGCAACGTTACCAAATAGATGGAATTCGTCATTTCCATATCCTGGTTAGACTGATCAAACCAATTCACAACCGGACCGGCATCTGTAGAGGCAAGCATATAGATATATTTTCCACTTGGATCAAAGACTGGCTCACTTACGTTTGAAAGGCCATCGGAAAGTTCAAAGGATTTATTCTGATCTACAGAATATACGTAGGCCCTTTCAAAATTTGTTTCTGTAATGATGGTGTATGACACCCATTTTGAATCATGGGACCAGGATCCAAAAAGTTCTCTGAAAACCCCTGGAATGTATAACTTGTCTGTTCCAATTTTTGTGATTTTCCCACTGGATGTATCAGCCATAAATAAATTACGTCCATTGTCCACGAAGCATAATTTCTTATTATCCGGAGACCAATGTAAATAGGCGTAAAAACCAGAACCGGAAATGGGAAGCTTTTTTATAGTCCCATTTTCCAATGTTTTAAGATGCAGGCTATATTCACCCGAAGCGTCAGAAAAATAAGCTATTTGTTTACCGTCAGGGGACCATTGTGGGTATTTTTCATGAATCCCCGGAGTTTGACTAATGTTATTTACATCACCTTTTTCAGCAGGTACAGTAACAACTTCCCCTCTGAAATCAAATATTGCCCTGGCACCGGAAGGTGAAATACCAGCACTGCGGATATAACTGTCTCCGGAAACATAACGAGGTCTTAGTTCCAGCAAATCAGTGGCAATTGGAATGGTGATTTTTGTGCTGGCCAGAGAATTGGAATCAAATAAGTGCACATATCCAGCTTGCTCGTAAATTAATTCATTGTTATTTGTATTAAGGCTTAGAACAGGGAAATCGTCATAATTTGTATGTTGGGTGACAACTTTAGAATCCAATTCATAGGCATATAAATTAAATTCGCCATTGCGGTCACTTCTGAAAAACACTTTATTTCCTATCCATTGAGGATTGGTATCATTACTTCCAGATGCAGGTTTTGGGACCTCCGTAACTTCATAGGTCTCAGTATTGTATATCCAAATTCGCGATTGCGTGCCTCCCCTGTAATTTTTCCATTGGTTAAAAACTTCATATAAAGGGGTATAAGCAATGTATTTTCCGTCTTCTGAATAGGATGCGCTAAAAGCAGTAGGAATAGGTAATTCTATAGCCTGTCCGCCCTCTATTGCTATGGTATAAAGCTTGGCATGTCTGTTGGTGTAAGTAGATCTACCGGAAATAAAAAGAACACTTTTGCCATCAGGAGTAAAATCCCTTACCTGATCCCAGCCGGGATGCCATGTTAATCTTTTTGGAACTCCGCCATTTGCAGGAACAATAAATACATCTGTATTTCCATCGTACTCTGCACTGAAAGCAATTGATGAACCGTCCGGGGAAAAGACTGGATTAGATTCTACTCCTTCATCAATGGTAAGGCGTCTGGAGTTAGAACCATTTTTATCAGCAATCCAGAGATCTTCGGCATAAATAAAAGCGATTTTATTTTTGCTAATTGCCGGGCTATTCATCAACCTGGTATCAATAGTATTTTGAGCATTAATTTGGAAAAATCCTATAGTTAGCAAAAGGGTTAGTAACCGGAAACTTTTATGTCGTATTCTCATATGAATGGTATAATAGATTATTTTATATTTTCAACGTTAGCCGGAAGGCACTTTGGTATACTGTACAGTCGTTAAATATAAGGTGGATTTTGGTTATAAGAAATTTAGGAGCAGAATTTTTTGAAACCTTTCAACGAATGCAGAATAGTGCTGAAGCATACCTAGTTGGCTTCTGGAAGATTATTTATCCAATTCTCCAAAAGGCCTATATATCTTGGATGTAATTTAGACCAATAGGGAAAATCAATCTGCCCAACATCATACATGGAGTGTGAAGCACCTTCTAATAGTATTATTTCATATGCTTTGTTTTGGCCTTTCTCAAGGGCTTCTGTAATGATTTCGTAACTATTGGGCGGTATAATTTCATCCAAACCACCCTGTACAATAAGTACCGGTTGTTTAATAATTTCAAAATAGGGGAGAGGGGTATATTTCAATTTTTTATCTATTTCTATTTCATTAAGGTTGGGAACCCATACTTTATCAAACCACTCTTGAGATTTAGCTGCGTTAATCTCTTTCTGAAGGGTTTCTTTGGAAATTTCACCTGCAATAGTTTCAAAAACCTTTCGCTCAAATTTGTATGCCTCTTCAATATTCTCACCCAGTGTTTCTTTGTTTCTGTTCTTCCAATAATTAAGATCACTTTCCAATAAGGTAGAACCGGGACAACTCACGGCAATCCCATATTTCAAATCTTTTAATTCATTCAAAATATATGGGATCTTGCTAGCACCCTGACTGCTGCCTTTAATACCAATGTTTTTAATAGGGATGGTTGTCTTTTCACTAAACCACTTAATAGCATTAATATCATCTGACGCAAGTTCTTCTATGCTGGCCTGTGACCAATTGCCTTCGGAAATTCCTGTTCCCCGTTTATCATAAATAAATGTGGTATAACCTCGTTTGGCAAAAAGCTGAGCTTCCGCTCTGGAAGCACTCCTGTCTGAATTGCCAGAGGAAGTGACAATAACTAAGCCTTTTTTATTGTCTTTAGCGGGATAATATATAGTACCGTTCAACATCAGATCATTAGTTTCAAAGCTTATGTCCTCACTTACGGGAGCACCTTTTATTACAGATAAAGTTTTATAGAGGGTATATGGGACTTTCATAGTATCCACGGTAAGTGAGCCCCGGAGCTCAGAATTATTATTCGTCCATAAATTTTTAAACGAATAGGTATGAAAATCACTTTGAAGTTTAAAGTTAATCGAATCGTCTTTTGCTTCTAGCTCCCTAAATGGAATTCGATTCGCGTTTTGTTCCAGGCTTGAAAAAAAGACTTTCCAGCTTGAAGAATCTCGTTCCATCTCAAATACTATTGAATCTTCAAAACTACCTTTTTTGAACAGGCCTATATATCTGCCACTTCGGTCAGATAAATCTGGCTTCGAATTATTGGTACAGGATATTGTGACCGCGATCATAATTAAATAAAGGAATTTTCTCATGAATGATAATGGTTTAACTGATAGAAACTGATTTCTTTTTTCTGCCTTCTATGCTGTACACCATAGGAAGTTTATTCCCAAGATGCTTAATCCTGAACTTTCCTGGTTCAGATTCAATGGTGAATTTAAAACAATTGTACGGGGAATAGTCATATTCTTCAAAGGATGTGACTTCAATCCCATTTTGCGTCAGGCTTGTAATTACTTCTCCTATACTATGATTCCACATGATGTATTTCAGTGTTAGACTAGCATCTCTTTTGGCATACGTTCCTGTTTCAGTTTCCATTATTGGACCGGAATTAAAATAATTGTATGCTATCTTACTAAATTCATCATCAAACATCCAGACCACAGGATGAAATTCTACGAATATAAACCTGCCTCCTGGTTTTAAAAACCCGGAAATAATTTTACCCCATTTATTTAAGTCGGGAAGCCAACCAATAGTACCATAAGTTGTATAGATAATATCAAATTCCTTATTTAAATGTTTAGGGAGATCATAAATATCACAACAAATAAAGTTTGCGTCTATATTTGTTTTCAAAGCTAATTCTCTGGCTCTGTCTATTGCTTTGTCAGAAAGATCAACCCCGGTAACCTCTGCACCAAGCCTCCCCAATGAAAGCGTATCCTGTCCGAAATGACATTGCAAATGCAAAATCCTCAGGCCATTTATATCCCCAAGGAGATTCAATTCTATATTTTTAAGTGATGTCTCACCATCGAGGAATCCTTTCATATTATAGAATTCAGATTCCATATGAGTATCTGTCTTATTATTCCAGGATGCCTTATTTATTTTAAGGTAATCAGAGTCCGAATCCATATATTAAAAGCTGGTTTTTATATTCTGAAGATACTGTTCTTTAGATATTTTGTAATACAAGGAGTTCTCAATGCCCTTGCAACTATCTCTTTTCCAATATTGCATGGAAAGTTTTTCCAGAACTTTTATAGAGGCTTTGTTCTCCCATGCAACCCGGCCAATTATCTCATTTAAATTAAGATTCAAAAAGCCGTGTTCAAGGCAGGCATTGGCAGCTTCGGTGGCATAGCCTTTATTCCATTCTTTCTTAAAAAAACGAAACCCGATATCAACCATATTTTGTTCATTTAATTTTAGTCCACACCATCCAATAAAGTTGTTGGAGCTTTTTGTAATGACAGCCCATCTGCCAAAGCCGTTTTTTTTATATTCCATGTAATTGTTGAGAAATACCCTGGCCTTTTCAATAGTTTCAAACGGGGGGTCGCCTGTGTATTTTATAACTTCAGGGTCAGAATTTAGTTCCCAAATATTTTCAGCATCATTAAGTAGGAATTCCCGGAGGTATAGTCTGGGAGTTTCTATTACTTTCTTAATACTTTTTGGGTTATCCATTGGACCGCAATTTGCCTTTTATTTCATTTTGGAAGATTGCAATTTTACCGTTCTGTATTCTCTTTAATTAGTTTTATGACCAGCCCCATTTGCCCCAGATGATAAATATCGTGGTGCAGCATACCTTCAATAGCAAAGGAATAGGGGTAAGTGCCTTTAAAATCTATATCGTAATAGTGCTCGTCTAAGAATTGATCATCCTTGCTCTGCAGAAGCATTATTACGTCTGAAAGGCTGTTTTTATATGCTTCCTTAAGTTTTTCCCAGCCAATAGATTCCAATTCCGAATTAGTAAGCCAATTTTCATGACCATCTGTCGTCAAGCTACCCTTGCCGGTTTGGATTTTCAAAATCATATCTTTTCTCCAACTGGTTAAGTGGGCTATTAATTCGGCAACACTATGAATATTAGGTAATGGACGTTCAAAGGCCTCTTTTGCTGTAATTGCTGCAAGTTTTTTATCAAAAGTTCCTCCAACCCAGGGCTTTCCCTTTTGAAGCTCATTTAATTGCCTTATGATTGCTTTAATGTTAGATTTCATTATAAAATGGCCAATCTTTTATCTGCTATCACTAGTCCTTTGAACTAGTCATTAAATTTGTCCCTTTTTTTTATGTTATAATTCCGAGGGGATCGGTTTCTTTCCAATTACCCCGGGTGAAATCGGGAAAAGCCTGGGGAGCCCCTTCGCTGCTCACGGAGCGTTCGCTTAGGGGTGAAACGGCGCTCCAAAAACATCCTTCATAAACATTTTGATCAAGGGGTAAGCCATTTCTAAGACATTCAATAATCCGGAAGACCATCATTCCATCCATGCCTCCATGCCCACTTTCACTGGTAGTAGAGGACAAGCGCTTGTATAAAGGGTGATCATATTTTTCATAAAGAGATGCCAATTGTTCTCCTTGAACCCATTGATGATGACTATCTGTAATACCTTCAATACCTCCCTCTAAGGCAACCCGGGTTGGAAAACCAGCCAAAATCCCTTTTGTCCCCTGTATTAAATTAAGTCTGGAATAAGGTCGGGGACTGGTTTCATCCCATTGCACCATAATTGTTCTTCCAAGACTTGTTTTTATTATCGAGGTATTCATATCACCTCCTTTAAAATCCAGTTGATTCCATTTATGGTCCTGGGGAAAATTTTCTTTTGCATAAAGAGCACGACCCCTTGCTGGAGTGGAATATGACACTAAACTTTTAAAGGTATCTTCTGTACGACCCAGATTCATATATTGTGCTACAGGACCCAGACCGTGGGTAGGGTAGAGGTTCCCGTTTCTTTTGGCATAATGGTAAGTACGCCAGGAACCTGTTCCGCGTTCAACCTCATTCATCTGTGTCCTTAAATCGTGAATATAAGCTGCCTCGCTATGCAATAGTTCGCCAATGACTCCTTGTCTGCACATATTTAAGAATAATAACTCGTCACGACCATAATTGACATTTTCCATCATCATACAGTGCTTTCTCGTCTTTTCTGATGTGTCTACAATCTTCCAGAGCTCTTCAATGCTGATAGCCAAGGGTACTTCCACAAAGGCATGGGCGCCACTGTTCATTACTTCAATGGCCATTGGGGCATGATTGGCCCAGTTTGTGACAATAAAAACCATATCTGGATTTACTTCTTTCAGCATCAATTTCCATGCATTCTCATCCCCAAAATAAGTAGCGATGTTTTGATGTCTTTGACCATTGCCCATTTCGGTAACCACGGAAGCCCATTTTGTAGCAAGATCTTCATAGAGATCACATATCGCTACTATTTCTGTCCCTGGCAGGGCGGCGGCAAATTTTAAATGAGCCGGTCCTCTGGCGCCTACTCCTATTACCGCAACCTTAACGGTTTCTAATTTTGGTGCTGCAAAACCACCCATATAAATGGCGTTAGTTTCCCTACTACTTTGGGCATGACCAGATATAGGCAAGATAGATGCTGCCGCAAGACCTGCAGCAGATAGTGTTGTCTTTTTTATGAAGTTTCTTCGGTCTAGGTATTTCATCTGTAAACTTTTAGAACTTAAAGGGTAATTTACTGTTTTTTGATGAAATAACGAATGGCTTTGATACAAACTTGGAAGGATATTAAATTTGAATTCAGGCCTTCCATATCAGAAAAATCATGAAAGTATAAATGCCTATAACCTGTCTGGAACCCTTATAACTTAATTAACTATTGGTTCAAGGTATTTGTATTTTCTAGTTGGAGCGATTAAATGGAATGCCAACACTAAAGGTCAATCTAACTTTGTTAATATCATTTACCCAGGAGACATCAAAATTAACAGGACCTAAAATGGAATTATATGAAAATCTTGCTCCGGCAGATATTAAGGTGCTTGTTTCAATGGCATCTGACCATTTACCATCGGGAGAAAAGGCATCTTTAATATACTCATCAAAGTTTTCAAAACCAACAGAAGCAATGTTAAAATGTGGAGTGACATATAATTTTTCAAAAGGATTTAGCTGAAGACCAATATTGAGTTTCATAAATTGATTAATATTTAATTCAGCTTCATGTAGTCCGGAAAAAGTATAACTTTCTTTATTAGGGATGACCATATTTCCTCCTAAGAAGTATTTGGAAGAATAGCCATAATCTGTAAACGAAATAGTATTAGCTCCAGGCTGATCCTCAAAAATAAAGCCTGCAGATGCGCTAAATATCCCAGTAATTTTTAGTTGAAACGGCACTCTCTTTTCGTAGGTCAGATTAAACTTGGTAAACCCATTGGTTTTTCCGCTTGCATCCTCAAGATTGTCATCGCTATAGGACAAATCAACATTATTTAATAGGGACCTCCTGATGTTGACATTAAAAAATGCGCCCTCAGTGGGGAAGAACACATCATTTAAAGAATTATATAAATATTGAGTGTATACTTCTAAACTATTGGAAAAATATTCATTCAACAAAAGCACATTTTCGCTGATTTCAGGGTCAACTTTTGGTTGTATTTTGCTGTATTTGTAATTAACCCCTATTCCTAAATAACTCCTAAGTGAATTTAAATTTTTATTTATCTGATTATCAAATAGAAAGTGCCGATATCTAAAATCATCAGCGGTTTCTCCATTAATATAAAATCTTTGTCTTAATTGTTGTGCAAAAGCCTCAGATCTCCACCACCAGTCCTTTAAGCTTCCAAAATTTTTTTGATATTGAAGTCTCAACATTGGTTGTTCGGCAATATCCAGTGATACCAAAAACCTGGAAGCCTTACCTATAATATTTCTACCTGTATAATTCAGAATCAGTCCTACACCCCTGTAGTCATCATAATGCAACGAAGTTTTAGCCTGATGCCGAGATTTTTCCAGGCCTTCGATTTCAAACCCTGTACTATCACCATTTACAATAGCCTTATAATTGATCTCACTAAAAATTTCAGTACCCATGGCTCTATCTATGCCATTTTTGACATCTTCGGTTGTATATGCTACATGTGGTTTAATATTGGTTCTCGCTTTCACCAGGTCCAGATTAGCCCTGCTGATACCCTTATATATAATGGTATCAAAAACGGTCCTATCTTTTGTTTGCGGTAATTCATGTTTTTTTAGCGGATAGTCTTTTAATTGTTCTGCCAAGTCTGCCAGTTCCTTCATATTATTTTTTACGGCTATTTTCCCCTCTTCATAGATTTCCTGGCTTTTTGCAAAATCCCCTGTAGAATAACTCAAATTAGGGATATGATCTATGAGTATATCACATAGCTCCCTATTCTCGGGATTTTTAAGATTACTCGCTAACATTCCGGTTTGAAATAAAATAGTGCCAATATTGTCTAACTTTTCGATAGGTGCCATTCCCCCGCCAACATCACTTCCTAGTATAATATCAGCGCCCATTTTTTTGGCAATATCTGTTGGGAAGTTATCCAGAATACCTCCATCCACAAGCAGGGTGTTGTTATAAGGAACAGGTTTAAAAACGCCGGGAATAGACATGCTTGATCGCATAGCCATAGCTAAAGAGCCTTCTTTTATCACTACTTCTTTGCCATTAACAATATCTGTGGCAACAGCTCTATAAGGGATGGGAAGTTTATCAAAATCATTTATTCTGTATACAGGATAGGTCAGGACAGATAAAAATTCTCTTAAATTCTGATCCCCCAATAAAGAAGAGTTGATCTTTGGTTTGCCATTTGTCAAATCGAATTGTGCTAAATATCTTTTAAATTCACTTTTTTCTTCCATGCTTACATCAGACAAAGCAACCTTTTCCCTAAGGAGCTGATTCCAATTCACATTCAGGGCTATATTGGCAATACTATCACCCGAATATCCCATGGCGTATAGGCCTCCAACAATACTTCCCATACTGGTTCCCACCACGAGGTCCGGGACAATTCCTAAAGAATCCAATAATTGAATAAATGGGATATGTGCAATTCCTTTTGCTCCACCACCACTCAATACCACAACAACTTTTGGTTTTTTTTCCTGTGCTGAAAGAAATGGAGGTAGTCCGATTAATAGGACAAGTAAGATAACTTTTAGGTGTTTTCTGCTCATTTTTATTATTAATAAATATATCTAATATTTCCTGGTTGCAATAATTACGCCTGTTGACCAGTTTAATTTTGTTAGATTAAAATCCTCGCGATTTTCGAGATAGTCAATTAACTTTTTCACCTTTTCCTCATGCCGGTCCGGCCAGTTTGCCTGAAGTATCATGTCGTCAATAATGTAAAATCCACCCGATTTTACAAGATCCAGAGTTTGGTCAATTCGGCTGTATTTTCCCGGCCATGCATCTGCAAATATTAAGTCGAATTTGTCACCACTATACTTTAAGATCCAATCCTCCCCGTCTGCACAGATACTATTTATTCTGTTGTCGGTACCGAAAAATCCTTTGGCAATATCTATAAGGTTTTGATCGTTGTCTATGGTTGTCAATCTCGATTTAGAATCCATCCCATCTAGCATCCAGGATAAGGATAGTCCGATTCCGGTACCCAGTTCAAGCAGGTTTGAATTGGGCTTTGAAGTGATAAGCGTTTTCAGCAAGCTACCTATATATGGGTCAGAAGGCATGGGGAACCCAATTTCTTTACATTTGGCAGCGATTTGCGGCTGTATTTCTGGGATATTAGTGACGTTCCATTCATTCATAACCGATATTTATTTTAATTTTCTCAAAGCCATTGAATAATGGCCTGAGGGTACTTATTGTGTTTAAAAATTACAGCTCAGTTATTTGGAACATTCAGGTTGTATTTAAACAAGTTAGTTGGATTCATTCTTCTCGGGAAAGATTCCTGGGTTATCTGCTTTCTGATTGTCTTTCGGCTCCTGCGGAAAATGAACCACTCGTTGCGGGAAAGGGATTTCTATATCGAGTTCTTTAAATCTGTTGTAAATGGCAACGGATATATCACTTTTTGCTTGTAAGCCATTTTCAAAATTAACCCAAAAAAGCACCTTAAAGTTCAATGCACTTTCACCAAAATCTGTAAAGAGAGCTCTGGCAGGAGGGGTTTTCAGAACATCTTTATGCTCATTAGCTACCTCTGTTAAAACATTAATAATCTTGTTAGGGTCTGATTCATAAGTAGTTCCTACTACTATTTCAATTCGTTTAATAGTGTCAGAAAGTGTCCAGTTTATCAGATCATTTGAAATTAAATTATTATTTGGAACAACTACTTCTGCACCATCATATGTACTTATCCGTGAAGAACGTACCCCTATCTTATTTACGGTACCAAGCAAATTGTTGACTTCTACCGTATCTCCAGGTAAAATTGGCCTTTCAAAAACTAAAATGATACCCGAAATAAAATTTGATATAATGTTTTGTAACCCAAAACCGATACCTAAACCCAGGGCACCAGCCATTAAATTAAATTTACTTAAATCTATACCAAGGGAGGAAAGAGCTAATACAATACCAAAAGCCAGAATAAAATATCGGATTACCAATGATATGGCTGCGGGAATTCCTTTTGGAAGTTTTATTATTTTAAAGTCAACATCTTTGCCGTCTAAGAGAAATGATATGAAACTGGTAATAAGAAACGATATCACAAGGATAGCAATAAATGTAAGTATAACTCCCAGAGTAAAGGTAATACTGCCCACTTTGTAAGGTTCAGTAAGGATACTATTTATAAATTCTGAAAAAGGTCTTAACAGATCTATCATTTTAAGAAAATAGAAAGCCCAAAATATAGAAACACTAACCCTTAATATTTGCAATATTTTGATTTCAATAGACCTTTTTTTAATTGGATCGAAATGCTTTCTTCTACTAAAATTACTATGGATAGCACCCAAGGTAATTCCTTTGATCATTTTCCAAATGGCATAAAAGACGATGGTTAGTTCACTACTCTGGGTACATATTTTTATAGTTAGATCTGTAAGGTTTGTATATCCTAAAATATTTGAGACAATGGAAATGATTAACAAAAGATAGATCGTAGGCGTTAGTCGTATCAAAAAACCACCGAATTGTTTTTGGTATAATTCTCTCGTTTTCAAATAGGGATACGTAAAGTAAAGCACAGTTGCCGCTACTAACGTGGCCTCAATAAGGAGGTATATTCTGTAATTAGGGGATGAAAACCAAAAATAGGTTTTAGCAGTATCCAAAATAAAAAGAAAAATAACAAAGTAGATGATGTTTTTAAACCGTTTATCCATATAGGTCTGCACCAAAGGCATTGCACAAACCAGGATTAAAAATACGAGGATGTCATCAAAAAGTTGTGGGGTATTAATAAAGAAAAATCTTGCACATAAAAAAGAAATAAACATTATACCCCAAACAGTTTTATTTACAATGAGATCTTTTGCTTTTTGCAGATCATCATATGGTTCTTTTATTTCATATTTAAGGTATCCCTTTCTTATATATATGATCCCTGCTATTACCAGGCCAATAACAATAAAAAAGAGGTAAATATCATTTTCACTGGATTTAGCAAAGTTGAAAATATTTCTAATATTTTCCGAAACAGATTCTACACCTGCTTTTTTATCAGAATCTGTCTTTTCAGTTTTAAATGAGGTCTTCCACAAAGGTGGATGTCGTAAGTAAAAGAGCTTATAAACATCCGAATTTTTTAAAGCAATCAATTCCTCAATGACTTCTTCAATGATTAAATTCTGATTGTTAATTTTGGATTCAAGTCTTAGAAAATAAAAGTTTTCATTTTTAATTTTTTTACTGACGCGCAATACTTCGTCCAATACGCTTTTTATATTTGTTAGAAGTTCGGGCGGTACATTTTCCTCTATGGCATTTTGATAAGTTAATTCCCAAACTTGTTCTTTGGGTAATATTTCCTCAGCCAATATTGCATTTCGCTGTTCATAAACATTAATTGTACTTTCCCACCCATTTAAATAATCCCGATAACCGTTCCATTTATTAATTTGATTATCTACTTTTTGCCTATTGGGATTCGCTTTGATAAAATTTTGAACATAACTTTGCCGATCTTTTATCAGTTCTGCATGAACGGGGATAAGAGAATCAATTTCAATGACCTTTTTACTAGGTTCTATTTTGTTCTCAATCTGTTTTAATTCCTTATTGATATTCTCCATTTCCTGTATGATATTAATCACAGGAATGGCCTTTGGTTGAATAGCCAAGGTAGAATCAACTGCTTTTATTAAGGGAGTTTCTTGCGATTGTACAACCACAGGTGTGGTCAGTAGTAGTGTAAAGAGAAATAATCCCAGGAACAAATTAAATTTTCCAAACATAGAAGGTGCTTTTAAATCCAATCCACGAATATAGTATTTTTCTTTAGGCTAAGATAAGTTGGAAGAGGGGTTTGCAACTCGTTAGAGCCAGGAAGCCATGATTATGGGCATCTTTTTTATGT
Source organism: Eudoraea sp. (assembly GCF_049669105.1). NCBI lineage: Bacteria > Pseudomonadati > Bacteroidota > Flavobacteriia > Flavobacteriales > Flavobacteriaceae > Eudoraea > Eudoraea sp. The sequence goes on along the minus strand of NZ_JBATKE010000208.1, from coordinate 16,111 downwards.
TCATACAGAGTCTTAATTCCAAAGCATAATAAGTCAGGGTTCAGACTATTTAGCCCATAAATACTTATGTTTTAAGATTTACAGTTTAGCAAAAAAAAAACTGCTATTCAATCTTTTTTCTGGATTATCCCGAAACTTTCAATTGATTGAGACTGCAAATGATTTTTATCATTTCGAATATATCAATCTTAGAATATCTTCGAAGGAATAAATGCATTTAAATAAAACTAACATGGTAAAAAAAAGAATTCTTATCATGGGCGCTGCCGGCCGTGATTTTCACAATTTCAATACCGTATACCGGGATAATGAGAGCTATGAGGTTCTAGCTTTTACTGCAGCACAAATTCCTAATATCTTAAATCGTAAATACCCACCTTCACTGGCGGGAGAATTATATCCTTCCGGCATACCAATTTATGATGAAAAAGACCTTACACAATTAATTGTTGATCTCAAAATTGATGATGTTGTTTTTTCGTATTCGGATGTCTCCTATGAACAGCTAATGCATAAAAGTGCCCTGGTAAATACTGCGGGTGCAAATTTTGTCTTACTGGGCAGAAAAGAAACCTCGCTTAAGAGCACTAAACCATTAATTAGTGTTGGCGCAACCCGAACAGGTTGCGGTAAGAGTCAGACTGCCAGGCGATTGATTGAGATCCTTATTGAAAATGGACTTAAAGTTGTGGCCATCCGGCACCCTATGCCTTACGGAGATCTTGAGGCTCAGAGGGTACAGCGCTATGCGCGTCTGGAAGACCTGGAGAAATACAACTGTACCATTGAAGAAATGGAAGAATACGAACCTCATATTGTCAGAGGAAATGTCATTTATGCAGGAGTGGATTATGAAGATATTATAAGGGCGGCTGAGAATGATCCGGATGGTTGTGATATCATTGTATGGGATGGGGGAAACAATGATTTTCCATTCTATGTGTCTGATTTGCATATTACTGTTACAGATCCTCACAGAGTGGGCCATGGAACAAAATATTATCCTGGAGAAGTCACTTTAAGGATGTCTGATGTTGTTATTATAAATAAAATAGATAGTGCACGCCCAAAAAATATTGATAAACTCCGAAGATTAATTACTCAAGTTGTTCCAAACGCAATTGTAATTGATGCTGCCTCACCAATAAGTGTTGCCGATCCTTCTGTAATCCGAAATAAAAGGGTGTTGGTGGTAGAAGATGGGCCAACCTTAACTCATGGAGGCATGAAACTTGGAGCAGGTACATTGGCAGCCGAAAAATTTGGAGCTTCTGAGATCATAGATCCCAGACCATACCTTGTAGGGCAATTGAAGGATACTTTTGAGACTTATCCAAAAATTGGAAAATTATTACCGGCTATGGGATATGGTGTTCACCAGCTTAGGGATTTGGAAGTGACTATAAATAGTTGTGATTGCGATGCAGTAGTTATTGGTACGCCCATAGATTTAAACAGGGTGATAAATATTAGAAAACCAAGCACACGGGTTTTTTATGACCTTCAATCTATTGGGAAACCAAGCCTGGAAGAAGTGGTTGAGGAATTTTTAATAAAGCACAATATTGAAACCGGAATAGAAGAACTGGTAGAATAGGCTTGAAAGACTAAATTTATTTCTCTCAAAAGATTAGTAAAGAGTGCGATCGCACTCTTTACTTTTTTAGGATTCGCTAGGTTCAAATGATAAATAAAGTTGCTGTAATTTCGCTTCTTTTTCAGGGGTTAGTGTAAAAAAGATGTTAATGACTCCGTTTTCTGCCTTAATGCTAAAGCTGCCTCTTAGTTGATTTTCGGGTTTAATTTCATTCGTACTGAGAACTGTACCTGCTTTGTCAAAAATCTCTTTTGCCTCCGCCATCCGGTGTTCACGTGATTTATCCATATAAAAATTTTCTGCCAACAATTCCTCTTCCAAATCAGGACTCCAGGATTGAATTAATTGACTCACTTGTTGCTGTCTTTCCTTTAAAATAACCGATACGGGAAGTTTACGAGGCGCTAAGTCCAGGCTTTCAAATAGTAATTTTTCTATCTTTTTAAGGGGCCATGGAGCCGTATAGGTAAGATTACCAAAGGCCATTATCCCAACGCCATAGTCTGGATAAAATACATAATTACTTCCAAAACCGGGTAGTGCACCGCCATGTCTGACCAATTTTAGGCCTTTACAATTGGTGTGAATCCCTAATCCGTATCCGTATCCGGAAACTGATGCACAAGGTTTCTCGTTGAAGTCTGTGGCTTCAGCATTTAAGCTTGAAAATTGGGGCGTATGCATTTCTCTTAAAGTACTTCTCTGAACGGGTCCGTTTTCCGCATCGCTCCTGGGCGGCCAGGCAGAAAGGTGAAAGCTAACATATTTGCTAAAGTCTTCTATAGAAGTTATTAAACCTCCCATTGCACCGTAAGACCCGTCATGAAGCATAGGTTCCAGTTTCCATTGATCATCTTCCCATCGGTATCCAATCGCCAACAGTTCCTTTGGAATTTTATCATATTCCCAATAGGTATTTTTCATACCAAGTGGCAGTAAAATATTCTCTGTGATATATTGCTGATAAGGCATTCCGGAGACACGGCTTATAATATTACCTAGTAGGGCATATCCCGTATTACTGTACTCAAATGTATAGGAGGGAGGGTTAGAAAATGCAATACCTTCAGCAAGAAGGTTTATGAGCATTTCATCCGGCTCATCTAATTGACGGTCCCCCCAGGGATTATCTTCCGGGAAGCCGGCGGTCATTGTCATGAGGTTTTCAATATCAATTACCGGAGAATCAGAAGTGAGGTATTTCAGTGCTGCCATTTCGGGGATATAATCAGTCGCCGGATCACTGAGTGATAATTTTCCTTCATCCCGAAGTTTCATAATAGCCATAGCCGTAAAGCTTTTACTCATGGATGCTATTCGAAATGCAGCCCCTGTAGTTACAGGTAGTTCCCTGGAAATATCAAGCAGCCCGGCAGCCCCTGCAACAATGAGCTCACTATCTACTACTATGCCGTACGCGACCCCGGGTATTTTGCGCTCTTTTGCATGTTCCTCTATCAGTTGCTGCATTTCGGTAGAAATGCTCTTTATCTTTTCCACACGATTGTCATTGGAGAAAACAGGAGGGCTATAGGATGTGGAGACGGATTTGGAAGCTGAATCAATTTTTTGATCTGCTGTTTGAGGTGAGTTACATGAAATTAGCAGTGAAAGTAAAAAGAAGGGGATGAAATACTGTTTATTAACTATCATTGTTTGTTTGAGTTATACCTTTGTCGTTAATATTTACTATTGGAATTCGCACTATTTCAACGGTTGTAGAAGCCAAAATTACTTTTCCATTGGTTTTTTCAAACTCTTTCCCAATTAATTCATTTAATATATGTTTTGTAAACCGCCTTTTTTTATAATCGACAATATATCTCAGGTTGAACTCAATCCAATTATCGGTCATCCTAATAGCCAGAGTAGGTTCTACTTTTGCATCTTCGATATAGTATCGCTCAACAACATCCTTCCATTTAGCTATGGAATTTGCTACATATTCAGACAAATTTTCAGTAGCTACCTTGATAATAATATCTTTTGCCATTTCAACATCTGACCCATACCTAATAGGTAAATTAAACTCATCCCAAATAAAAGGGAAATCCTTGGAATAGTTATAGATTGGACCTTTGAAAACAAATGCATTACTCAATTTAATTATTCTCCCGCTGTAATTATCACTGCTCACCCATTCCCCAATTTCCATCATAGTGGTATAAATACTATCTACATCAATTACATCACCTTTAATTCCATTAATCTCTATTCTATCACCAGGGATATATACTTTTACAAAGAAAATAAACATAGACCCCGCAATGCTTAAGATCAACTCCTGAAGGGTAATTGCAACCCCCGCTGATAAAAGTCCAATTGCTAATGTAAAGTCCTTAATATTCCCGGTAAAATAGGAGAGCGTAAGAATTACGAGGATCAAATAACCAATTACTTCTATTCCCTTTTGAGACTTATATTTAACCTTAGAGTTTGGTAAATTTTTGCGAATGAATCTTCTCAGGAATTGAATAAACCCAATTATCAATAACACCAGGAGAACGTATTTTATTAATGTTGTCGAAGTTGGATGAGCTAGCATCCATTCTCTTATGAGTTCTATGGATTTCATTATTTTAAAATTGGAATAATACTTTTATTAATAATCTTTCTCAAATGTTGCTCTTAATTTATTTTCAATAATCGTTTTCGTACAAACGCAGCCTGTTATGAAGCTTATTCAATTCATTTTGTAAACTATCAATTTTTTGCAGCAAATTGAAAACTGCATCAATACCTTCAGTATTTATATTTAATTCCCGGTGGATTCTAATCATTTTTTCCACATCACTAATTTTATCCTGATGAAGATAGGAAGTTTGCTCAAGGGTTGTGATACTGATTAAGCCCTCTTCATGGAGTTCATTAAAAAATGAAACCTCTACACTATAATGTTCACATAACTGGACAATTGGTATAAAATCTTTTAGCTCCATATCTATCTTAGTTTTGCCAATTCCTTAAATAATTCCTTTTCTTTATCTGAAAGATTGGTTGGTATTTTTATCTGATACGTAATGTACAGATCTCCAAACTGACCTTCTTTTTTATATATAGGAAAGCCTTTACCCTTTAATTTTGCCTTTGTCAGATTTTTTGTTTCCGGCTTTACTTTTAACTTTACTTTTCCATCAAAGGTATCTACAACAACCTCCCCGCCTAGCAGGGCTTTGTATAGGTCCAGATCAATCGTTGCATAAAGGTTGTCCTTATCACGTTTAAATTTCGAGTGATTGAGGATCGAAAATTTAATGTGTAAATCCCCTTTTGGTCCACCGTTGACTCCTTCTCCGCCATACCCCTTAATTTTGATTACCTGCCCGTTCTTAACGCCTGCCGGAATTGTTAACCTAATATTTTTGCCATTTATAGTAAGGGTTCGTTTATGGGTGCGATAGACATCTTCCAGTTCCAACTGTAATTCCGCATTGTAGTCTTGTCCCCTAAATTGGACATTTCTACCTCGACCTCCTGTAGATCCTCCTCCAAACATGGAACCGAAGAAGTCTGAAAAGTCTTCTTCTGAATATTGGCCAGGACCTCTTTGTTGTGTACTTCTATGATATTGCTGCTGCTGCTGTGCTTTTTCAATTTCGTCGGCATGTTTCCAGTCTTTCCCGTGTTTATCGTATTTTTTGCGATTCTCCGGATTGCTCAGAACTTCGTTGGCTTCGTTTATTTCCTTGAATTTCTTCTCTGCTTCTTTGTCACCCGGATTTAGATCGGGATGGTATTTTCGGGCCATTTTCCGATAGGCTTTTTTAATATCATTTTCAGAGGCTTTCTTATTAATCCCCAATATTTTATAATAATCTATGTAGGTCATTTATTCTTAGATATTAAATTTATACCCGGGTTAAAACTATCCCTTACCGGGAGTTAATCCGATGGTTTGGCATCTCTTAGCATCCATGTTAGACTTGTTAAGATAAGCAGATATTCGGATGAACTCTACCGTTTGATAAACATGGTTTCAAATAGAGGATATTCCGCATGAATACATCTTATAAAAGTAACAAAAAATACACCGTAAAGCCAATAAAAATAGGATTATAAGGGTGTAAAATAAAGGGGTATCAGGGAATTAATTTCTAATTAAAAGGATATCCAGATATTCTTTCAGAATAAGTTATATATGTTTCACAGCGATAAATAAAGTAGCACATTCCTACATAACCTTGAAGGTTTAACCATTTTGAAAATGTCAATTTTCTTCAATAATTTAAGTCAATTTAAAGTGAAAGGATTACTGCTGTCAGAAGGCCTTTTATTTTTTTGTCCAGATCGGATTTAAACCATATCAATTTGAACCCGGATTCAGCAACCGCTACCAATGTATTATCTATAAAAAATTCATATCCTGAGTTACTGTAGGAGCCTTTTGAATTGAATGTCATTTCCTGAGTCTCATAAGTATTAATGGGAACAATCTCAATGAACTGGTATTCGTGAGATAAGAAATTACTTTCTAATTTTTCATCACCTTCAATACTACTAATATACCTCTTAAAGCTCCAGATTTCATTAGATTGATCGTTTAGGATTATATCAGCAGTTATTGTTTTATCCCCTTTTAATACGCCTTCGAAGTTTTCGGTCTGAATTCCGGTAGCTTGTTCTAAAACAAAGCCGGTTATTCCCCCAGATGATAAAACATATCCCTCATCTTCCTGAACTTTGCCTTTTAGTTCAACTTTTACAGAGTCTTTGGTTATTAAATTGACCGAAAATTTATATTTGATTCTTGTATAAGTAACTCCTTTTATATTTTTTTGATCTGTGGAAGTAATACCTGTTTTATATATAGCATTCCCATAATCGCCAAGGCTTATTTTAGATTTTCCAAACCATTCGGTTTTAGGCCATTCGATTGTTATTTGCTGAAATCCCGATAATAGACTATCATTTAAGATTTTTTCATTTGGTTGTGGAATTGCAATATGGCCAAAACCCAGAAAAAATATCAAAACCCATAGTTGAATTTCTACTTTAAGCATGGCTTTACAAAGGTTAACTATTGTAATGTAATTTAGAACAAATAATCATTGGATTAACATCAGTGTTAAAAAAACAATCAGTATAAATTATAATTTTAAAGCAAATTTATTACCGTTTTATTAGAAGGAGTTTATGCCCCACAACCTATATAAATAGTATGGTATAAGTTGAGTGCTTATTTCCATTTTAACCTCCTAACTCCAACAGCTATGATAATCCCAATCAATATTAGAAAGAATAGCGTTGTTGAAAGACTCTTTATAAATGTAAAAGTGTTTGTAATATTTACTTGTGACATTGACAAGTCTGGATAACTATTTAGCATATTTATTATACCAAAATTCTCCAGATAATCTGCGATTCCGGCAACAAGTGGGACCAGGCATAAATAGAAAAAAAGAGTACTTAATTTGTCTAATTTTTTAAGAAAATAGGCAATTAACAGGCAATATGTTATTCCAAAAAGGAATGGATATATCATGTCAATGGGAATTTGATTATATAAATAAACCTCACGGCCTTCTTCTCCAAGCTTGCTGAAAAGTTCATTTACATATTCGGAATTGTATCCCTGTGGCATCATATCCAATAATTTCATTCCACCAGAATAAGCAACTGTTTTTGGAATGGTGACAAAAAGCATAAATGCATAAACAAGATTGGTTAGCAAGAACAGAAAGACGACTTTTTTCCCTGTTAAATTTTCTGATATGATCTTTCTTAGTTTATTCACCGGACATTCAATTTGAACTAATTATGCTTCTATAAATCATTTTTTTTCAGACTTTGATATACATAAAGTACCATAAAACTCAAATTATAGCAATACTAAATTCCTGAGTCAATTGGGTGCTAAATACTACAATTAAAGTTAGAAAAATAGTTTGGTTTATTCGTTCTAATTATCAGTACATCGTATTGTTATTAGCAGAAATCTTGGGTATTTGTTGCATAGAATCCCAATGTTCCACAATTTTACCGTTCCTGTCAAATCTAAAGAAATCCATGGTCACATATTCCTCGTTATCGGGCCAACTTTGATGTGTATGCAGGGCAACCAAATCATCTTCAGCAACAGATCTGACAAATTCGATCGATTTATTGGGGTATTCAATGGCCATGCGATTGAAGTAATCAATAAAGGGTTGAGGTCCATCTCCTACCAGCGGGTTATGTTGTATGTATTCTGCACCTACGTATAACTCTACTGCCTTTTTAGGATTACCATTATATGCCATTTTGTAAAATGCGATGGCATTTTGTTTATTTTGTTTTAAAATATTTTTCATTTAAGAAGGTTTAATTTATTAAAATATAAACTTTGAATTTAAAACTAAATAACCTGGAGGCTTATATAATTCAAGGGGTTACGTAATCTAAAATTAGTAATTTTCCCGCTAGAAGAATCTATACATAGGTCGTAAAAACCTTGTGTTTAAGAATGTATTTTCTGAACTATGCAATGCCATTCAGAAAAAATAACTCCTAAACAGGAAAATGGTCAACATCCCCCAAAAAGTACCGGTAGCCATACTCAGGATGGCCAATATAATTGCATGAGGCATCCATTTAGGTTCATAAGCCGCAGTAACGGCTGGTGCGGTAGCTATGCCGCCCACATTGGCCATACTGGCTATGGGCACCCATGCTGTATTCACATTTAAAAGTTTAGCGACCAATAATAAGATGATAAAATGACTCAACAACCAGACAATCATAAACCCCAGAAAGCCCAACTCAAATTCTACCAGACTAAATTTCAATTTCAGTCCAAGAACAGCCATTACGATAAGGATAAGGATACCACCAAATTTTAGTACAAAACCAAAATTCCAGTTTTTAATTAGACTACTTAATAGCAATCCAATAGCAGACAAAACAATTATTTTTATCACAAAACTGTCAACCAAAGCGTTGATGACAAAAACAAAAGCCGTTAAAATCAGAAAACAGAGCAGAGGACTTAGGCTTTTTCCTTCTCGCTTTTTAATGGCTTCCGGCATGGACAAATTAGTAATTTTTAGTTTCCGGTTTAAAAAATCACTTTCTTTAATGCCCTGAAACATAAGGATTGTCCATATGTTAACCAGAATATTATCCATTACTAAAACCGTTAAAAAAATATTTTCAGGACATGCTACCAACTCTTTAAGCACTAATTGACTTGTACTGCCCCCAATCCATCCGCCTACAATAGGTGGAACACCTTTCCAATACTCCTGATTGATAAATAATTCTGAGATCAGTTCACTATCCAATAGAAATAGTGCCAGAAAAAAAGGGAATACTGCGATCCAAAATGAGCCTGCAACAAACACCGCAATAGGCTTCCATCCAATTGATTTTAATTGGAGGAAAGACAAACTGCTCATTACTGCAATTATGGCCAATGGAATAAAATAGAGCTTACTGTAATCGTGAATCTCGTCTTGAGAAAGATCTATGTCCATCAGGGCGGTAATTCCTGCTGGAATAAGGTATGCAAACAAAATAGCGGGAAACCAATTGAGCAGAGATTTAATGTTCTTATTCTCCCATCTGTTTAAAAGGTAAACTGCTATAACGGTAAAACCGCTGATTAACCATGGGATCATTCGTCAGCGTTTTGAAGAATTCCCAAATGTATAATTCTTCCACCATTCATATTAACGGGATTGCTGCTTCTACCAATTATAATTCCATCTTCGGGACTAAGATATTCCTTGATTGTCGCTCCAAATGGATCCCTTAAGACGGCAATTAAATCATTCTTTTTCACCTTTTGATTCAATTGGGTCTTTACCTCAAGGTAACCGCCTTTATCTACATATATCCAATACGATTTTTTACATACAGTGGCCGTAGTTCCAACTTTAATTTTGTTTTCAGTCATCTCCAGCCAACTCATTATATTTTCAATGCCCTCTATACCCCTTTCAATTATTTCAGGTTGAAAGACCTGCGGGTTTCCATATTCTATGGTAATTGAAGGGATTCCTTTTAATATGGCTTCAGCTCGCATTGTTCTCGTAGCAGATATTTGATCATTGGCACTTGGCACCCCTTTGTTGTTTAAGATGATATCTGCATTCTGAAGCAAAGCCATTTTTTGCATTTTAGGATCGCTAAGATCTGCCCTGACATAAAGGGTATTTTCCCTTCCGAAACTTGCCGTATGCATATCAACCAGGTAATCTATTTTAGAAAGTATTTTTGAATTGATCTGCCAGACATATTGTTGCGATCTGTTTCCTTTTTCTTTCCCGGGAAAATTCCGGTTCAGGTCTTCTTTGTCAATATACCTTCTTTGGTGTAATGGAATACTGACAGCATTTAAACCGGGAATAGCTATAATAGTTCCCTTTAAAGAGTGGATATCTATATCTTCAATTACCTTATGAATTACCATAATACCATTAAGCTCATTCCCATGCAAGGCGGCTGTTAAGCCTAATACAGGGCCGGGATTTTTCCCTTTTGCTATAATAACGGGTATAGAAATGGGCTGAGACAGTCCATTATCTATTATTTTAAGCCAATAGGTTTCTAATTGACCGGGGGCAATGTTTCCTAAATCTATTTCTTCAATGAGCGGTGCGGTAGATTGTGCAGAAAGTGTTACTTGTATTACGAAAAGAAAAAGGAAATACACTGTTCTCATGATGTTAAACGAATTAGGTGGTTTTAATCAAAAAAAGTTCTGTACATAGGGTGTTCAAGGAAAATAGGTGTTATAAAATGGATTTTTTTGTTAAATGCATTCTGTTATCACAACACCTTCTAAATGTAGTAAAATCCGTGATTCAAAAAAGAGGACGTCAAAAAATATTGATTATTAATTTTTTTCAGGAAAATCGGTGCTGTTTTTTATCACAAATTTTCTTGAGGCTTCACCATCGACTAATTGGTATTCAATTTGTCTTATTCCTCCTGTTGGATTTGCATTGGTATCTCCTTCCCTGTATATTGGAAAGCGCTGCGCCAGTGTGGTTTCGATAATTGAAAATTCATCATGGCCCATATACCCTTTTTTAAGCTCATCATTTTCTGAGATAGGAGGAAAATATATAGCACTAATAGATTTTCCATTATTTACAGAATAACCAATAACATCGCCGTAACTTCCACTGCCATCTGAGGACAGATATACCAGAATTTCCGGAAAACCATCAGAATTCAAATCTTCAATTTCCACATCGGCTATTGAACCCTCCAGAGTACGTGTGATAGCACTATTGTCTATTTCGAGTCCATATGGAAGAATTTGAAGTATTTTTTTATTGTTTCTGGCAAAAGACGAAACCGAAAATCCAATTCCCTGTAATTCCAGTGTTTTTGTAAAAAGGGTGGGATCTATCTGGGAGCTGTCTAATTCTCCTTCAATTCTTCCATAATCACCAGTGAAGTTACCGCCTCCTGAACAATAAAACTGCAGGGCATCTGCCTGTTCAGGTATTTCCGTAAGGATTTTTAAGGAGTCCTTTTTAAAGGAAAATAGAATGCCAACACCATTTGAACATGCTCTGTATAAAGAATCATTGACCTTAAAGGCTTTGGAATCAAAAGTACAGGTAGGCCTCTTTTTATCAGCTCGTGATCTAACCGAGATGCCAATAGTATTATCACCCTTGTTTCTAACAGCGACTGATATCCAGTCATATCCTTCAGTCCTTTGGTGGTATTCTTTTGCCACATAATTCCCAAGGAAATCATTTTGCGTTTCAGAAGTAATTGTTTCAGATATTTTTTTTTGAGGATTCTTGTTGGTTTCCTTGCAGGCAACAAGGGTGCCAAGGATAAGAATCGTAAGACTAAATCTCTTAAAGATTAGCATATTCATCGTGGTATTTTGTTCATATATTAATAATAAGTCTAATACTGATCCTATTCGTGTTTATGGAATATCATCCGATAAAGGAACAAATCTTGCCTTCAGATCCGGATCTGGCATATTCCTGTCTAAAGGATACATAGGTCTAATAATGTTTTTATATCCAAGGCGTTCCAGATCCTGATCTACTCCTCCGGGGGTTAGCGCCATAATCCAGTCGCCCCTCATATCGTATAATTCAGGCACTAAATAACCAATTTTGACTATTACTATATCTGTATTTCTTGGGTCCAACCCAAGACTGGTAAAATCTGCTTCTTTATGGTAGGGTTTGCGCTTCTTGGTTACGATTACATGGACACTACCTATTTTAACTACCACTTCTGTTTCTGCGTGAATATCACCTTCCTTAATGGCTTCTATTGTACCAGAAAGCATTACAGGCCCGGCAAAACGGTCATCAATAGCCGCTCCCACGGGAGCCACAATAGAATCTCCAATTTTTAAATTTGAGGCTTTTGCTATTAATTCCGGACCGGGAATGGAAGCATAGATTAAAGAGGGCCCTTGTCCCGACTTAAATTCCTTTCTTTTTAGTATCTCGTTTAAAGTCCAGCTTACATCTCCTGCACCCCCTGCAGTTGGGTTATCTCCCATGTCGCTGATCATGAAAGGTTTCTTTTTACTGGCAATGGCCATATCCAGACTTTCCAATAAAGTGGCGGTAGGGGCTACAAATTCAAATTCTGACCTAACCCGCCAAAAATGCTGTGCTAACTTTTCTGCGGCAGCGCCCACTTCTTCTTTATTATCTCCTGTAACCATTACTACGGCATGGTTACGAGGTTCATCTGCCCAGGCGTATCCTATCCAGATGGCAGCATCAATAACTCCTTCGCTTTTTGTAGCATCAGGGAGCATTGCATACAAGCTTTTTCCCGGTTCTATCCTTGTACTGGTTTTTTCTCCAGGTAACAATATTGGAACTGGTATCCATGCCTTATATGGTGGTTTTCCTTTCCCGTTTTCTAATCTGTTTAAGAGGTTATCAACGGCACGTTTTTTAGATTCAAGTGCATCCTCGTGCGGTGCCATGCGGTAACAGGTAATCAGATCTGAATTTTTGGCCAGGCGAGGGGATACATTGCCATGTAAATCCATTGAAGTAGAAATCAGGGTTTCATATCCAACTACTTCGCGAACACGAAGGATAAAGTCGCCTTCCGGATCTTCGAGGCCTACCACGCTCATTGCGCCATGGATATCAAAAAACAGGCCATCATAAGGTGTATTTTTTTTGAGCATTTCAAGGGTTTTGGAGACCAAAGATTCATAGGCTTCTCTGGTTACGATGCCACCCGGAAGAGCATGGGCCCGTAAAGTTGGGATCCATTCTGCCCGCTTTCGGTTAACTGAATCTTCAGCGAGAAACGGATAAAAGGAGAAAACATCTTCTGCAACCCTGGCATGGAATGCTTCTTCATGGGTTTGAGCGGGAGAAAAAGTACTGGATTCTATAGCCAGGCCCGCTATTGCGATACGCGGTAACTTTATTTCTGGTACCTGTTTTCCTTCACCTTGCTTACAACTACTTGAGAGTATAAAAATCAGGATGTATGGCATTAAACTTTTTAGAACACTCATTTTCACTTCATTTCCTTTTGTTGTTCCAATTGATCGTTTCTTAAGGTTGGATATGATATCCCCAATTGTTCTATATAAGAATCATATTTGGATTCATCGTAATAAAATGGAACTAACATTGGAGCATATATTTCCATAATTTTTTTATTAAGATAGATTGCAGGTTTATCTGTTTCGGAGACCATGGGAACATATTTTTGCTTACTTATCTGTTCTTCATTATAGTATTTCCATGCCTGCTCTACCAGTTCCGGTTTTAAAAGTAAATCAAGAAGCGTCATGGCTTCAACTTTGGCTCCGGCTACTACTCCTTTGTGAGCAATTGGGGTTGCCATCGCAATAGCATTAGACCAATGGTGCCCTTGTAATCCTGGAATATTCGAAGGATACCTAAGTGTAACAGTAGGAACTTTCCAGGAAATATCACCAATATCATCCGATCCGCCACTTACGGGTTCTACAACCGGGAGACCTATGGTATCCAATTTTACGGCTAGTCCGGTTGTGTCTTTAGGGGAGTTTACTTCACGCTGAACTGCTTTTGCCAGCATTTGATCCGCTTCGCTCCACTCAGGTAAGCCTACTTCCAAAATATTGGAATACATGTCTTCTGCAATCGGTTTATTAAAATGTCTTGGCCAGGCGGTTCCCAAAATCTTGCTGCTCATTGTGGTCCTTGTCATCATGGCAGCACCTTTTGCAATTTCGTCAGCCCTTTCATAAACCTCCATAATTTTCGGATAGGTAATTTCCCGGAAATAATACCAGATAGAGGCTTTTGAAGGGACTACATTGGGTTGATCACCCCCATTGTTTATCACAGAGTGAGATCTTCCCAATGGGTGCAGGTGTTCCCGGTTGTATTGCCAGCCAATATTCATTAATTCAACGGCATCAGCCGCACTCCTGGCCCTCCAGGGAGACCCCGCCGAATGTGCGGATTCTCCTTCAAAAGTATACTCCACAGAAATCATACCCGTACCGCTTGCAGGACCGTAAGAGACATTCATATTATTGGAAACATGTGTAAAAATGCAAAGATCAACATCATCAAAATAACCGTCCCTTGTGTAGTACGCTTTAGTTCCTAATTGTTCTTCTGCCACTCCTGGCCATATAATCAGAGTACCCGGAATTTTTTCGCGTTCCATTATTTCTTTTACGGAAAGCACTGCCACGACATTAAGCGGTGTTCCGGAGTTGTGGCCTTCTCCATGTCCCGGGGCACCTTCCACAATAGGATCATGATAGGCTACGCCCGGTTTTTGAGATGCTTTTGGAATACAATCCAGATCACTTCCAATGGCAATAACAGGTTTTCCTGTTCCCCATTTGGCCCACCAGGCCGTTGGAACCCCCGATATGCCATATTCTATTTCGAATCCATTCTCCTTTAAAATATCGGTAATGTATTTGGAAGTTTGTTCTTCCTGAAAACCCAGTTCAGAAAAACTGAATACCTTATCTACCATTACCTGAGCCATTTTAGCCCTTGCCTCTACCTTCTCCTGAACTTCTTTTTTTAACAATGGCAATCGGTCTTCCTGAGTTTGAGCCTTAACTGCATGGAAGCCTGTAAAAAATGTTAAAAATATTATGCAGATTTTTTTCATGGTCAGCTATTAAAAGTGTTAATGATTTAAATGTACAACAGGATTTTAAAAACAGATGAGATGTTTACAAATTCAATTGGATAAAAACTCCCTGATATCAATAGATAATTTTAGGAAATCTGGTTCATGGGTATACATCATATGCCCGGCTTCATAGTAGCCCATTTTAACACGTTCTCTGCTAATTCCATTTCGGGAAAATGTATATTCCGCATCAAAAAATGGACAGATAAGATCATAATAACCGCTGGCTACAAATACTTTCATCTCTGTGTTTCTTTTCATCGTCTCTGCTAACTTTCGTGCAACATTTACGGCTGAGGGTTCCCAAAATTTACCGTCAGGAACAGGTCGCCATCTCCATTTATTTCCAATAGAGTCATTAGAGGTTATATAGGGGTGGTCCATTTTAATTTTAAGTTTATCGGCAAAATAATGATTTAAGGATGCTGTATATGCAGAACTTATCTGATAGTCTGCCGGATCACCAAGATGAGGTGTTTCGGAAACTTTATCAACTTCATCGCCCATAAATCTACCGTCCAGGCGCCCTACAGCAAGTCCGCGATCTAGAAGTAGTTGTTTTTGAAATCGAGGCATTAAAATTCTTAAATCAGATTTTAATATATAGTCTTTATTCAGCCCTGTGAAATAACTGAGCTTTTCGGCTAATTCATTTTTTTCGTTATCGCTTAATAATGAACCTTTGTAAAGTGCGGGACTATAAACATTATAGGTGAAATCCCGGGCTTCATTAAGAAAAGCCTTCAATTCTTTACCCTGCCCCGTTTTTTTATGATACCAGGCCGTTGCAGCCATACTTGGCAGGTAGGTTAAATAGGAGGTAATATTGTCGTGTACTGAGGTAGAACCGGCATAATCTAAGGCCTGGGAAATAAGAATTAAACCGTTCAAAGCCATATTTTGCCCTCCTTTTTCCAGTGCATTCGCAACCGCTGCAGCTCTGGTGGTTCCAAAGCTTTCTCCTGCGATATATTTAGGCGAAAGCCACCTATTGTTTTCAGTAATCCATTGCCTCATAAATTTTGCAATAGAAGCGGCGTCTTCATTTAATCCCCAAAATTGCTCAACTTTACCTTTTCCTACCACCCGGCTGTACCCTGTACCTACAGGGTCAATAAAAACAAGATCTGTCAGGTCCAAAAGACCGTTTTTATTTGTAATCAGATTATATGGAGCTGCACCATCATCTTTTAAGGCATCTGAATTTACCTTTACCAATTGGGGACCAAACATCCCCATATGGAGCCATACAGAAGCCGAACCCGGTCCGCCGTTAAAAATAAAAGTAACCGGTCTTTTTGTAAAATCGCTTATCCCTTCCTGGGTATAAGCAACAGACCAGATAGATGCTACTGGTTTATCCTTCTCATTTTTTAAATAGGTTTCAGAAGCCGTTGCCATATATCTGATGGTTTTTCCACC
>NZ_JBATKE010000207.1:0-42284 GCF_049669105.1 Eudoraea sp. | reverse complement strand
GTATTTATGGTGTTAAAAAATAGCACAATCTCATTTTTTAATAACTCAAGATTAATAGGTGTTTTATCCTCTTCTGTTTGTTGCAACAACATTTTGGACAATTCGCATTTACCATCACATTGGAGTTCTGGCTTATCTTTGTTCTCACAAAATCGTTCGATAAAGTCCTGGGTAAAAAGGCCATAATAGCCTATTGTACCAACTATTTTGAAGCTATTCGCCAAAATAATGATTAAAAACAGGGTCGATATAACCAGGCTGGACAATTTCACATAACAAAACTATAAAGCCAGTTTGATCCGGAATGTGATAAAAGTCACATTTGCGAAATTTTTTAATTAGAGGTTTTTGCAAATTGTCTGCATATCCTTCATTCAAAAGAATAACGTTCATTTCCTTTTTTATTCTAGCAACTTCAGATAATCCTATGTAGTGCACTTCCTCTGGATCCAGATTAGTAGTAGTGCGTTGTTTTAACCGATGACGATAGTATACTTCTCCATCTGGCAAGTTCTAAACACCATCATCTGTGGTAGCCTTTTCATCAGGTCGCTCGAAGTAATCAATAAGATTTTGATAAGCACCAAAGGCCGTAGTTCCTATTTCTTCTGCAACCTGTTGTTTAAAAGTGTTTTTCTTGGTGACAATAAGAGAAGGGATAAGATAATTATTATGACTAATGTCTTCTTTACTCCATAGCTCTTTAGCCAAGATAGGATTTTGGTCCTTAATTGGCAGTTTACAAGGTGTAATCAGAACAACAAAAAAAGAAAAATACATTTATTACTTTCATTTAATTGTCACTTTGTATTGTATGAAACACAATGTTTTTTGTTAAGAGGTTGTAAAAGTGGTTCATTAAGATATGTCTCCAAGCTGCTTGCGAGAACTAATTTAGTAAAAGCTGGCAAAAGAATAAACTGGCCTGGCATCTTAGCCGATGTTGCCAACAATTACGACGACTAAAACGAAAATTCCTATGAATATGTAGAATATTATTTTTTTTGCTTAGTGTTTATTTTTTGATTGGTTGAAGTTGAGTTCATTTTAAATTTTTCCTGGAGGTTCGGCTATGATTTCAACCAAAGTTCCTGGAATCGACCAGAACCTTTGTTATACTATTGATTTATTTAGCAGTTTTTATTGACTTTTTTACAAAATATATCACAGGCACAAAAATTAATCCCATTGTTAAAGGCAGAAACCAAACTCCAAGGCCGTCTGCATTTCCATTCGAATACTGTATTGTCCTTAACACTATTAAGCCAAAAATTAGAACAATAATGAAGTTTAAATACCGCAACAATTTTGTTGCATTGGTGTACTGCTCAGAGGGTTTTTTAGTTCTAATGGTTGTGGGATAGTTGTAAATATGAGGATATTTCGATATAATTTTTAACCCTAAAAATATAATGCTTGCGACTATAGGTAATGCTAAAATATTGCTTTTTGCACCAAATCCATCGACTTCTCCTGCTCCATTATAATGAGTCGGAATTGTTTCAGGTAAATTGGAATAATTCATTAATGTCAAAATCCAAATAGTAATTAAGGAAACCCAGCCCAACAATTCAAGAATTTTGTCTGCTTTGTCTAATTCTAATTTTATTTTGGGTCGCCCAGTCATAATTTTTGTTGCTGTGCTAATTTCGTTTGTACATTGTTTTACAAAGGCTATTTAATTCATCCAAATCAAAAGTGCAACAATCACTGCCAGTCCCGTAAAGAAGAAAATCCCGTAAATTAGGAACGCTCTTTTCCTTTCTTTTTCGGCACGTTCCCTAATATGTTTTAATATTTCAATCAGTTCTTCTTTCGGGACGGTTTTAAAAATCGGGCGATTAACTTTTTTATCTGAATCCTGATAGATGTTTTCACGATTATTTTCTTTGAATTTTGGTCGTTTGGACGGACGTTGTGCTCGGTTTTGCTTTATCCGATTATTCATATCCTGAACATGTCCAGATCCACTCATAGTTTACATTGGTTATTTTTGGTACAAGAATTTGTTAACCAGAACTTATTTTATCCCTCAAGGTAATTCAACCACTTAAAAGTTAATGTCTCAGTCATTTGATTTGGTCTATTCTGTTATTTTGAATGTTTTAAGCATGTTTTTACTTATGGTATTAGGCACCTCAGAAATCAATGCATAATTTCCCGGTTTAAGATTTGCCTGAAAATATGCAGTGCTGCCTGCCGGCATATCATTCACTCCGCCCAAAAATGTAATACCTTGTGGAGCCGGTGTTATTAGCCCTTTTGGATCTGCCCAATTCATCCAGCTTTCGAGAACCTTAAGATCAACATCATCATCATATCTCACCAAATTTATATCATGCCCAACAAAATTTTCGTGAGTAATTTGGTCAATAAAAGTAACTTCAAATGATCGTGCTCCTTTTAGCGGTAAATTTTCTTCGTCATAAGTTATACCCTGGGCACTTGATATGGAAATGCTGAAATTTTCACTGGGTTCAGAATTGCCACTTTCAGAATTTGTCACAACAATAGGTTTAGACATGCCCATTACAGAGTGGAATATTCCATTTTCCATTTTAACATAGCATTCCATAACATAATAGCCCGGTTTCATATTTAAGGTTGTGAATCCCGTTTCCCCGGGGGAAACCAGGCCGGAACCTCCGGAAAATTCAATTTCTGAATACCACTCCGGCAGATTGCCAAATTCTTTTAAGGCCTCTTCGGGTTTTCCATCATTGATTAAATCCATACCATTTTGGAACACCGGAAAAACTTCAACTCTCCCATCAGTTATCGATTTATTTACCGGATATTTTTCCAATAAAAAAAAATGTGTTTCCTCAGATTTATTGATATACTTGAACGTATTCCATCCCGAGGAGATGGTGTCGATGCTTTGAAAGTCCATCGTATTGGTAGTAATTTCAATTACTTCCTCTTTATCCGTTTCTTTGATGGCATCTTTCTTTTCAGTTTTGCAAGCCTGGAAAATAAAAAAAAACAGTACAAATTCAACTATTATTTTAACGCTTGTCAGATGATGTAATTTTTTCATACTAGTGTTTTTATTTGGTTGTTTCTAATTACCAATGTTCCATGCCAAGACTTGGTTGTAAAGACATCTGCGAAGCAGCGGGCGATTTGGAGCACTGCCACCAGGATTATTCCGCTGAGATATCAAGTGTAATAAATATAAGAATTTTAAAGGTATAGAAAAATGCCGCTATGAATTATAGTCGTGGTAGTCTACGACAATCTTTTTATTATTGCAGTCAATTCCAATTCTCTTTGGGTTCCGATTAAGAACTTCTTACCATTTTGCACCTCCTTTGCAGTATTCGCCCATATATTGTTATACCAACCCTCAGGAAAAATAGAATCAATTATGAGCATTATGAAACAGGTTTTTCCCAAAGAGATTCTGGAAAATACCGCAGAGGTACACCGGTTTAAGCACAGTACAAAAAGTAAGGTTATCTACCTGCTCCTGCTTTTACTGCTATTGGGGTTTTTTATGACCCTTCCTTTTTTAAAAGTAGATGTGGTTGCTACCGCCAGGGGAATTATTAAACCTAATAAGGAACGCTTTGGGCTTAGCCTTATAATCTCTGGCCAGGTGCTTTATAGCCGCCTTGTCAATAATAAAAAGGTAACAAAAGGAGACACTCTTTTGGTGCTGGAGAATCAGGGGATAGACCAGAAACTCACCTTATCTGCCTTTCAAAGCCAGGAAGCTCTTTCCTATATTAATGACCTAAGGCTGCTTTTAAATCAAAAATCTGTCCGGTTTACAGAACTCTCTTCACCTAAATATCAAAAGGTTTACCTGCAATACCATCAAAAACTCAGTGAACTTAAGATTCGGTTGCGAAAGATAAAACGGGACTTTGAGAGGTACAAAGTTTTATATGAAAAAGGGGTAATTGCCAGAGCAGAATATGATAATTACAAATTTGAATTTGACCTGGCCGTATCTGAAATAGTACAGCACAGAAAACAGCAACAAAATTCATGGCAGGCAGATTTAACCATGTACAACAACACCCTGAAAGAGTTGCAGGCTAATGATAACCAACTTGTGGAACAAAAAAAGCAATACATAATCACTGCCCCGGCCAGTGGCACCTTGTTAAATGTGCAGCAGCAGGAGGCCGGTAATTTTATAAACGCCGGAACTGTTCTGGCTCAAATATCTCCAAGTACCTCTTTACTGGTGGAGTGTTATGTGAGTCCGTCAGACATTGGGCTCATCAAAGAAGAGGATCACACAAACTTTCAGATAGATGCCTATAATTACAATCAATGGGGTCTGGCTACGGGGCATGTACTGGAGATAGGCAGAGACATTGAATTTTTAGAAGAACAATCTGTTTTTAAGGTACGCTGCAGCCTCGACCAGAAATACCTTCTTCTAAAAAACGGATTTAAGGGAAACCTTAAAAAAGGGATGACCCTGAACGCGAATTTTATGTTGAGCAGGCGAAGCCTGTTTGAACTGCTGTACGATAAAATGGACGATTGGTTAAATCCGGCTAATAATTCTATCGCTCACTAAAATTTTAAATCTGAATGCAGGCGTTATGCGGTGTATGTCATGATCTTAGCATAGATCAGATCATCCAGGTGCGCAATGGAGGGTTTATAACTAAATGTGTAATTAAAAATTAGAAAAAATGGAAGAATTGACTTTATACGAATTAAGAAACACAGAAGGGGGGGTGCTAATTGGTCCGCCACCAAGGTTTATAATAAATGTTTCCATAGCGGTGGGCAAGACTGCCAGTGCCTGGTGGAGCGGATTTAAAAATGGAACGGAATTGTTTTAATTTAATAAAACCATAAAGAAAATGAGAAATTTAGATAAAAATGAATTAAAAAATATATCAGGGGGTTATAAACCTGCCTGGTATGAAATATTGGCCTTTATGGCAGGAGATATGGCTGGGAGAGGACTTGATTTTGCCCATGGGTTTTGGGATGGAATTAATGGCGTGGAAAGACACTAAATAATTTGAATTTTATAACTTTTTAAACTTAATAAATATGGAATTAGAATATTTAAAGTTACATGAACTAACAGGAATCAATGGTGGCACCAAAAGCGACTATGGTTTTGGCCATGCCGTTGGAGATCATATTCGACATGGTGTTCAGACCTTTGGTGATATTGTAGAATGGTTTTTTGGTTTAGTTCATGGTTAATTAAATCTATAGATACTAAAAGTCACTCCGGTTATTTGGAGTGACTTTTTCATCACTTTAATTCTCGCTCTATGAATAATCAAAATAAAATCATTTTCAAAGAAACTATACTTCAGAAAATAAAAACAATAATCAATTTCGTAAAGAAACCGGATAATAATCTGACCAGATCTTACGATATAAAAAAGAATTTCAGATCTGTTTTAGCATTTTATTTGATCCATTTGTTTTTTCTTATTCTTTGGGTGATAATAGTAACCCCCTTGGTTGATTTACACCGTCCTGCAGCTTCTAAAATTAGGGAAATGATGTCTCCCCTAAATTTTATGTTATATGCGTTAATTATTGGACCGATTCTGGAGGAAACTATATTTAGATTATCCCTTGTTTTTAAACCAAAATATTTATCAATTTCTATTTTACTCCTTTCCTATGTCCTTATTTCAAGATTGGGTTACGGAGTAGGTCATTTAGATATTGAAGAGCATTTATGGGTTAGAATTATCATTTCAGTTCTAATTTCGATGATCACTTATTTTTTATCCAAAAGATATTCGACTAATTTCGCCAAATTTTGGGATATAAATTTCAGATGGATTTACTATTTTTCTATAATCGTTTTTGCATTACTTCATTTAGATTTTACAGAATTAACTTTTAACAAATTCTTACTTTTTCCATTTCTTACATTTCCTCAATTACTGTCTGGTACTATCAACGGTTATATCAGAATTAAATACGGGTTTATATATTCTTGCTTATTTCATGGCCTAAATAATACCTTACCTGGTTTATTTCACTTATGATAGTTTTCATGTAATATGACCAGTTTTTGCAGTGAATGCAATTATATTGGCTGATATGGACATCCAGGTGCGCAATGGGGTCAGAAATACATGTTTAATTAAAACAAATAGAAATTATGACAACAAAAGAGTTAAAAATTAAGGATCTTCAAACTATTAATGGTGGCACTAAACAGGATTACAATAATGGACGCAGTATTGGCATTGAATTTAGAGAATATATACTAATAATGTTTCCCTTTTTATACCTTTAGAATGTTCCATCTAGCTGATTTGCAAAAATGACAAGTAACATAACCGCCTTTTATATGAGGCGGTTTTCTTTTATATTAATTAAGTGCAATTTGCAACCCTTCTGCAGCCAGTCACACTACCTTGTTCCATAACGATTTCCAGGTATGGCCAGAATAACTATCAAACAACACGATATTACAGATTGCGGTGCGGCCTGTCTGGCATCTATAGCGGCCCATTACCAATTACAGATCCCAATTGCCAGAATCAGGCAATATGCAGGCACCGATAAAAAAGGCACCAATATACTAGGTCTTTTAGAAGCTGCTCAAAAACTGGGATTTGTAGCCAAAGGAGTACGGGGAGATTTTGACAGTCTTTTTAAAATACCTAAGCCGTCCATAGCACATGTTATAGTAAAAGAAGTATTGCATCATTATGTGGTAATCTATGAGGTTACTAAAAAGTATATCACCATCATGGATCCTTCCTACGGGAAGCTCCAAAAAAAGACCCATGATGAATTTCGAAAAGAGTGGACAGGTGTTTTGTTGCTCATGCAACCTGAAGAGAATTTTGTAAAAGGCAATGAAACAGTCTCCGTTTACAGACGTTTCTGGTTCCTCTTAAAACCTCATAAATGGATTCTCTTACAGGCATTTGCCGGAGCTGTTGTGTATACACTTTTGGGATTTTCTACGTCTATTTATATTCAAAAACTAACTGATTTTGTTTTTGTTGGCGGGAACACCAGGCTATTGAATTTATTAGGGGTCATCATGGTGGTATTACTTGTACTTCAGATGCTAATTGAGATATTTAAGAATGTTTTTTTGATAAAATCGGGTCAGCAGATTGATGTGCGTCTTATCCTGGGTTATTACAAACATCTTTTTAAACTACCCCAGCAGTTCTTTGACACAATGCGGGTCGGTGAGATCATATCCCGTATCAATGATGCGGTAAAAATCAGGGCCTTTATTAATGGGGTTTCATTGAATCTTACCGTAAACGTGCTTATTATTATTTTTTCTTTTACCCTCATGTTTTCGTTCTACTGGAAACTAGCCCTAATCATGTTTACAGTTATTCCTGTGTATGCCATAGTATATATTACGGTGAACAGGCTGAACAGAAAAACAGAACGAAAGATCATGGAAAAATCTGCAGAATTGGAAAGTCAGTTGGTAGAATCCCTGAATGCCGTTGGAACCATAAAGCGATTTGGGCTGGAAAGCTTCGCCAATATCAAGACCGAAACCAAGTTTATTAGTTTACTGAAAACCGGGTATAATTCTGCACTAAATTCGGTTTTCTCTTCAGTAAGTAGTAGTTCAATATCAAAATTATTTACCATCATACTTTTATGGAGCGGTTCCTACTTTGTCCTAAAGCGAGATATTACTCCAGGAGAATTGATGTCTTTTTATGCTATTGTAGGCTATTTTACCGGACCTGTGGCCAGCCTTATCGGGGCGAACAGGGAAATACAAAATGCGCTGATAGCAGCCGACCGGTTATTTGAGATTATGGATCTGGAAAGGGAGGATACTGAAAATAAGATTCATATTAAAAAGGAAAATCTTGGGGACATACTTTTTAAAAATGTAGCCTTCAGATATGGAACGAGGGTTCAGGTCTTTAAAAAATTAAATTTGGTTATTCCCAAGGGTAAGATTACGGCCATAGTGGGAGAAAGTGGCTCTGGAAAATCTTCGCTTATAGCTTTGTTGCAAAACCTATATCCCATTCAAAAAGGAACCATTTCCATAGGGGAAATTGATCTGAAATATACCGATAATACAAGCCTTAGGGAACTTGTTTCTGTAGTTCCCCAGAAAATCGATTTGTTTGCGGGTAATGTGATAGACAATATTGCCGTTGGTGAATTTGCCCCGGAAATGGAAAGGATTACTCATATCTGTAAGAAGATTGGAATTCTGGATTTTATAGAAAGCCTACCTGACGGATTTAACACCTATCTGGGAGAGAATGGGGCTACCCTCTCCGGCGGACAAAAACAACGGATAGCTATTGCGAGGGCACTTTACAAAGAACCGGAAATTTTAGTGCTCGATGAGGCAACTTCCTCCCTGGATAGCAGTTCAGAAAACTATGTCCAAAGAGCTGTCGTAAGCCTCAGAGAAGCCAACAAAACTATAATCATGATTGCACATCGACTTAGCACGGTATTGCAGGCAGATAAAATAGTAGTATTGAATCAAGGTAGGGTATTGGAGGAAGGCTCACATAATTTTCTATTTCATTCGCAGGGATATTACTACAGGCTTTGGAAACAGCAAATGCCGGTAGCAGTATAATTTATTAGCTGCTTACAACGATTATTTCGATTTACAAATTAGTAGCTATAGCAACCACCAGGGCAATTGCGCTGATGCCCATAATTACCAGGACGAATTTAATGGCAAATTTAAACCATTTATCAAAAGAGATGCCGGCAATTGCAAGAACAGCCATAAGCCCTCCGTTGGTGGGTATGATTAAATCTGTCATCACCGCACCGTACTGATAGGCCAATACACAAACCTGTCTTGAAAGCCCTATTAAGTCTGATAAAGGTGCCAGAATAGGCATCGTTAAAACGGCTTGTCCGGAATAACTGGGAACAACCAAATGAAGTAATGACTGAGAAACCATCATGGAAATAGCAGACAGGCTGGTAGGCAAATACTGCATAGGAGTGAAGAGGCCGTAAATTAGCGAATCTATGATCATTCCCCGCTCAAGGATAATGGAAATACTACTGGATAGCCCCACAATCATCGAGGCAAAGATCATAGCCTTAAAACCTTCAATATAGGCTTCACTCGTTCCGTTTAAGCCCAGTTTTCCTATTAAACCCACCAGTATGCCTATCACAAAAAATTCGGCTGACATTTCATTAAAACCCCAATTGTACTTTAGGATGCCTACAATTAATATCACAAAGGCCAGTGCCACCATTCCCAGGATGAGCGCGCTTCTCAGGTTGAGGTTCTTCTTTACAAATAGGTGTTCATCTTCTTTTACTATCTTATTTTTATTGGCATATCTTATTACCATAAACATCCAAATACAAAACGCAACCGCCATCACCACTAAACGAAAACCACTGCCCGATAAAAATTCCAGATTCGTTTCTTTTTGGGCGATTACTACCGCAAAAGGGTTGATAGGGCTAAACGCCGCGCCTAATATAGCCGAGCCGTAGCTTATAGCTACTGCAACAAAGGAATTGTAGCCCATACGGGATGACAGATATAAAAGCACCGGGGTCATGGCAATAATTTCTTCCTGAAGTCCGCTCAATGCTCCACCGGCAAGAAAAGCCAGTGATACTACTATTAAGGCAACTTCTTCCCTGCCGTTTAAAAGCATGGTCAGATACTCAATGCCATCTTTTAAGGCACCGGTTTTTTCAATAACAAAAAAACTGGCTCCAATTAATAAAATGAGAGCAATTAAATCTGCTCTGTCAATAAACCCTTCAGGAATGGATAATAAGATATCAAAAACAGAAACTAACGGAGCTTCTATTTGCTCGTAAGACCCCGGAATTACCTTTGTCTGGTTAGTATCTGGATTAATGATTCTTTCGTATTCACCCTGAGGAACAATGTAGGTTAGTACTGCAGAAAACAAAATAAACCCAATCATGATAACAAGGGCATTCGGAAACTTTTTCATTTAGTTGGAAGGTTTTAGGGTTAAAAAAACAAGCCTTCATTGTCTTATGAAGGCTTGTTCAGTTTTTAAAATAAGATAAAATTAATTATTGCTGCTTAGGGACATCATCAATCCAGTGAAATCTCCGTAAACCTGTTGCGTTAAGATTTTACCCTCCGCGTCAAAATCGAAAGACTCATACAAATTAATAACGCCGGTTTTGGCTTCGGTCGAATCTGTTGCAGGACGAGTCACTTCCCAGGTACTGTAATGTCTAACTGAACCGTCTGGCATTTTAGTATTCTGATTAACACCAGGCAATAAAACGGGTGGATCTGTTAGCATTTTAAAATCAAAAGTTTCCCACATTTGCATGTCATTGGCTATCATTTCATCCAGGGTGATGGATTCTTTTTCGGCTCCAAAGGTATTTTCGAGCATGGAAAATTCTTTTGCATACATTGAGTAGTCCAAATTTTCATTTTGAAACCCATCTAGATTGGCCAATACCGTTTTAGAATTTGCTTCAAAAGCCTCGTTTGCAGAATTGTCAACTTCAGTTTTGCATCCCATTAAAAGGAAAGCAAAGCACAGATAAAAAAATAGAATTCTCATAATGTTGAGTTTTAGGTTGATTAAGTCAGAAAGTTAGCAATTATAATTTTTGCAATGGAAATTCCCGATAAAATATTAAGGGAAATCAGTTATTTTCAATTTAGAATTTTAAACAATTAGCCAAAGAACAGCCAAACCAAATACTATTGAAATTTAAATGATTATATTTAAGAAGGCCGAAAATGGAAATATGAAAAGCCATCCTACACTTATCTTTCTCCTGCTTTATTTATTCTCTGGACATTTCATGTTTCCTCAGCAGGATGACAACAAAAGTTTTAAAGAAACTACGGAGTTATTTAAAAATCAGGAACAACTGTCTTTAAAACTAAATTTCTCAGCTAAAAATCTCAGGGAGAATACCAACGACAGCACCTATATAATGTCAATGTTATGGTACAAGGATAAAGGAGTAACGTGGGATTCAATGAATATACAACTCAGAGCCCGGGGTAATTTTAGACGAGACAACTGTTATTATGTTCCATTACGAATTAAACTAAAAAAATCTGCTACAAAAGGAACGATTTTTCAAGGAAACAAAAAACTTAAGGTTGTGCTGCCCTGTTTGGAGGGGAGAAACGGCAATGACTATGTTATAAAAGAGTATTTAGCCTACAAGTTATATGAAGATATTTCGCCCTATCATTTCAAAACCAGACTATTGGAGCTCGAATTCCTTGAAGAGAAAGGACAACGAATAAAAAAGCATCAAATACAAGGCTTCCTAATAGAAGATATTGATAATGTAGCAGAACGTGTACATGGAAAGCAGATCAAAAGGGTTATCCATCCACTCCAGCACGACCCTACTTTTGCAGTAGAAAATGCGTTTTTCGAATATTTAATTGGAAATACAGACTATTCTGCAAGGGTTCAACATAATCAACGGCTTTTGTTTATAGAGGATAAAATAGTAGCGGTTCCCTATGATTTTGATATGTCCGGACTGGTGAACACCCATTATGCTACTGTATCGAATATCCAGAATATACCCACTCAAATAGATATAGTTACACAGCGTGCTTACAAGGGTTATAATCGTGATGAAGCAGTATTCCAAAAGGTACGCCAAACTTACCTGGATAATAAAGAACAAATTTATGCTACCATAGAAAGTTTGGAAAAGTATTTCCAGGACCGTGCTCAGTTTTTAATGGCCAAAGAATTTGTTGCGGATTTTTTTGAAATCCTGGGAAATGACAAAAAATTTGAAAGAAATATAGTTAACCGCACCAGGCTTAAATAAGGAACTACATCTCAGTAAAAACTCCTCTCTGGCTTAAAGATGATGGGGTAATATAGTTTATCTTAACTACTATAATTATCAATAGGGCATTCCAATTTTGATTTTAGGGATTTAGCTATTTTTAAGCTCCTCATCAATTAATGCAAGTATTCCATCAATTTCATTTATTGCAGAAAGGTAAGTGTTGTCTTTTTCTCGCATAATCTTCACTAGCAAAAAGATAAGGTTTTGAAACTCATGGGTAAAGATAAGTTCGGGTTTAACAACTTCAGCAGACGCAAAATTAATAACAGAGGTTATACTGCGAGCCGCGTAGTCTATCATTACATCATAATGAATACTCTCCATTCTGTTAATATAATTATAGCGCTGTTCCAACACCCGGACCCGATCGACGATCTTTTGATTGTGCAATAATTGTATTTCCCCGCTGTTTACCAAAGTCTCATATATATTGCCTTCTCTGTCAAAATCTGAATAATTGGTAAGATTTCCAACTATAACCCCCAGGGTATCCATCTGGGTACGATCGTTGGCCATAATAATCTTGTTGCCATATTCAAATTGGGCCATGTAGTAATTGTTATAATCTATTTGATTCTGAATTAGTTCTTTATCTCCAATAATTTGGTCTCTGATATTTTCATAGGTTCTTGTTTCTGCAACTTTTCTCTCCCTGTTTTCATTCCAGTTATCTACCTGAAAAGCCAGTGTAATACCTATCATCACCAGTAATATTTCACCGATGGCATATAAAAGGTATTTTTTAAGGTTCTTATCGTGAATTAATTGTTGTCTGAAACCTCTAAATAATTTCATATTTATTTAAATATTTAAGCAG
Source organism: Eudoraea sp. (assembly GCF_049669105.1). Classification (NCBI taxonomy): domain Bacteria; kingdom Pseudomonadati; phylum Bacteroidota; class Flavobacteriia; order Flavobacteriales; family Flavobacteriaceae; genus Eudoraea; species Eudoraea sp. The sequence continues at coordinate 29,686 of NZ_JBATKE010000207.1, read as the reverse complement.
ATCTAAAGAATACGAATCTTTATGAAATTACTAAAGTATTATGGGGAACCAAAGTTTTGTTACTTGGTTTTTTTTAATGAGAGGAAAAAAAAAGCCCGAAACAAATTAATGATAAAGTGAAGTATTTTTTCTACGGATAAAAAAAAGAGGGCATTCGGACATTAAATACAGGCCTTCATCCACAAAGGTTATGATTATATCCTTATAAGTTATATCCTAGCAACATATCCTTTCATTGAGATATACTTATTAACCATAAAACTATTATACAAAAACATGAAAAAAATCATTCTCTTATTCGTTGCTATTGTACTTCTGGCCAGTTGCCAGGAAAAAGTGAAGGAACCCGAGGCACCTATGCCAGATCCGAATATGGAAAAATTCCATAAGAACGTTGAAACTACTAAAGCTTTTTTGGAGGCTTTTTCTAACAATGACTCCCTTAACTTTGGATCTTATGTTACGGAAGATTTTATCTGGTCACCGCCAAGTGTGGGCAGCGACTCCTTACCCAGAGCTACCTGGGAAGAGGCCATGAAAGGATTTATGAAGACGTTTGACAACAAAAAATTAACCGATGCTCAATATTTTGCCGGCTTGGGAGAAGATCAAAAACCCAATGGAGATGTCAGAGTTTACGGACTCTGGAAGTCGATCAATGCTGAAACAGGAAAAGACTCTAGATTAAAATATTATGCCGTCTACTTTTTTAATGAAGCAGGGAAAATTACGCATCAGGCAGAATGGTATGACACCGCAGATCTGTCTAAAGAATTTTAGGAATACATCTCATTTTCCAGGCACTTTACTTTCTGTGCAGGAGAATATTTCCTAATAGAAAATCCGACTTTTTACGAAAAGTCGGATTTTAAATTTTTTGATTCGATTTGTTAATAACGTTGAGTAGTCTGGTACTTAAAGTGCAGATTCAATATCAATACCTGCTTCCAGTAAAAGATTAAAAATAAGGCGGTATTCATCCTCATTAAACTCTCCGTCCGCGTTGGCCATCTCACTCAACATTATTCCTAATGCATGTTTTTTATTTTCAGGCATTGCCTTAAGGACTTGTATACATTCCTTAGCGGTAATCTTCCTGGCTTCTTCAATAAGAACACGGTCAAATTTTAGAATATCCATTAATTGGGTAAGGAAGTCAATTTCACTTTTTTGAACTTTTCCGTCTACCAGAATAACCTCATCAATGGCTTTTACTATGGCTAATTTTTCAGCTAAATTAAATTTCATTATTTCTTTTTATAAGAATTGATATGATGATTCTCCGTTAATAGAATATGATATACAAGGTAATTAAAAAAAGTCATTCTTCTGTCCTTTTTAACTGCTTTCCGATAGGAAGTACAATTAAAAAAGGTTTTGTAACTTAACTGATAAAAACTCGTAGTAGTAAAACACGTTAAATAAGTTTACAATCATTTGGCCTGAAACCATGGCCTGGACTACCTATTACTTTTTCGAAGCTGTAACGAGCAGAATACTTTTGAGGATAAGATAAATGTGTAACAAGTGCGGGCTGAGAAGTTTATTACAGATGCCGAATTGTTAGGTAAGGTTCAAGAACAAACGATTTGAATTATGAAACAAATAAAGCTTTTATGGCCGATGTTATTTTTGCTGACAGCACTAACTTTGAATGCACAGGATATTACCGTGCTCTCATATAATATTCGTTTGGATGTGGCTTCTGATAGCCTGAATCGTTGGGATAATAGAAAGGACTTTTTAATTGGTCAACTCAACTTTCATGAACCCGAGGTTTTTGGAATCCAGGAAGGGTTACTGCATCAGTTGGAGGAAATTAAGAATGGGATGCCCGGATATACCTATATTGGAAAAGGTAGAGAGGATGGACTTAAAAATGGCGAGTTTTCGGCAATATTTTACAATCCGGAGAAATTGGAATTACTGGAAGAAAACACTTTCTGGCTTTCCGAAACGCCGGAAATACCATCAAAAGGATGGGATGCAGCCATAAAACGAGTCTGTACCTACGGGTTATTTAAAACCAAAGGGGGAGGCCAAAACTTCTGGGTATTCAATACGCATTTCGATCATATAGGAGAAGAAGCAAGAAAGGAAAGTGTATTCCAGATTATTGAAAGAATACAAAAATTAAATACGAAGAATTTCCCGGTAATACTGACAGGGGATCTTAACCTGGAACCGGATCACCCGAGTATCTTATTGCTCTCCAGTGCCATGCAGGATACCCATCTGCTTGCCGGGGATAAGGCTTTTGGCCCTGAAGGAACATTTAATGGGTTTAATTTTTCAGAACCTATAACCCGAAGAATTGACTATATTTTCCTGTCCAAAACAGGTTTTCAGCTCCTTAAATATGGTATTTTGAGCGATTCGAAAGACTTGAGATATCCTTCAGATCATTTCCCAGTTCTCGCAAAATTATCTATTACCGAAACAGAATGAGGATAGCCCCTATGGCGGTTAAAATCAGGATCAATTTCCTGTAAAAACTTTCACGAATAATTTTAACCAACCGTACACCAATAAACAACCCTAATATGATTCCGGGGATTAGTTTTAAATCTATAACCAATGTTTCCCAACTAATAGTTTTCCAGGCAAAAATGTGAAAAGGAAGTTTTATGGCATTTACTATCAGAAACAACCATGCCGCAGTGCCTATAAATACATTTTTAGGAAGTCGCATGGCCAAAAAATAGATATTTGAAAAAGCCCCTGCCAAATTTCCTATCATAGTGGTAATGCCTGCCATTACCCCCATAAAACCGCCAAAAGCCCAATGTGATGGGACAGATTTTGATTTGCGCAAATCCCACCAGTACATAAGCAATACACTTGCCAGAATAATGCCCGACATTCCAATTTTAAATGCCTTTTCGGGAAGGTTTTTTCCAATCAGAACCCCTATCAACAACCCTAATATCGTCCAGGGTAGAAAGCGTAAAATATACTTCCATTGTGCGTGCCTGTTGTAATAAATTACGGCAAAAATATCACCAACCAAAAGTAAAGGTACAATGAGACCTGTAGATTCTCTGGCCCCAAAGGCGAGCGCCATAAGGGTAACAATAATAATGGCGATACCCTTTAGTCCTGCTTTAGAAATCCCCAGGATTACCGAAGCAAAAAACGCCAATACCCAGGAGGTTGTTGTGATTTCCAAAACTGGAGTTTAAAGAGATTATTAGGTTTAAAGAACAAAAAACAAATGTATCCTAAAAAATAATATCTTTATACCACCACCAAAACCAAACTATGGAACTAAGCACTTTAGACTATTCGTTTATAATTGTATTTTTCTCAATTGTTCTTCTTATCGGGATCCTTGTTTCCAAAAAATCAGGGAAGAATACCTCAGAATTTTTCTTGTCCGGAAGGACTATGCCCTGGTGGTTATTAGGACTCTCCATGGTAGCAACCACCTTTTCTACAGATACTCCAAACCTGGTGACCGATATTGTAAGGACAAATGGCGTATCAGGAAATTGGGTCTGGTGGGCCTTTCTTATTACCGGTCTGCTAACAGTATTTGTTTATGCCAAACTATGGAGAAAATCTAATGTAAATACAGATCTCGAATTTTATGAATTACGTTATGGCGGTGCGCCGGCAAGGTTTTTAAGAAAGTTTCGCGCTGTTTACCTCGGGGTTATTTTTAATGTAATCACGATGTCTGCGGTTACACTGGCAGCCATTAAAATTGGAGGAATAATGCTTGGGCTGGAACCCTGGCAGACTGTAATAAGCGCCGGATTAATTACTGTAACTTTTAGCGCATTAGGCGGATTTAAGGGTGTTGTTTATACAGATTTCTTATTATTTTTTGTAGCAATGGGAGGGGCAATTGGCGCGGCATATTATTTGGTAAATTTACCCGAAGTAGGAGGGATTGAGGCAATTATGGCTAACGAAAATGTAAAAGACAAACTCTCTATTCTACCAGATTTTAGCAATAAGCAGGCGTTAATTACACTCTTTATTATACCCCTCGCAGTACAATGGTGGAGTTCATGGTACCCCGGAGCAGAACCTGGTGGCGGAGGTTATATTGCGCAAAGAATGCTGGCCGCCAAGAATGAAAACCATGCTATTGGTGCTACCTTTTTCTTTAATATTATGCACTACGCTTTAAGGCCATGGCCGTGGATTCTTGTAGCTTTGGCTTCATTGGTGATTTATCCGGATATTGCGAGTATCCATGAAGCTTTCCCAAACGTAGCGGATGATAAATTAGGACATGATTTGGCGTATTCTGCTATGCTTACAAAATTGCCCAGCGGGCTTCTGGGATTGGTTTTAGCTTCTTTAATTGCTGCCTACATGAGTACGATTTCCACTCAGTTAAACTGGGGGTCTTCTTATATAGTCTATGATTTTTACAAACAACAGATCAATCCAAAGGCTTCGGAAAAAAGATTGGTTGCAGTAGGGCGATTGTCAACAGTAGGCCTAATGATACTTAGTGCCCTTCTTGCTTTGCTGCTGCAAAATGCACTTCAATTATTTGAAGTACTATTAGTTTTTGGTGCGGGCACGGGTTTAATATTTATTCTAAGGTGGTTTTGGTGGCGCATTAATGCCTGGAGTGAAATTACTGCAATGTTTGCTTCCGGAATAATATCTATTGTTCTCAAACTTACCGCAGTGGGCCCATTTTTATTTGCAGCAGATACCGGCGTTTTCCCGGACTGGTCTGAGTATATTTTTGTTGTTTTGGTAACTACTATCATTTGGCTTGCGGCTACTTTTATGACTCAGCCGGAATCAAAAACAGTGCTAAGAGATTTCTATAAAAAAATACAGCCAGGAGGCCCAGGCTGGGAGAAAGTTATTAAGGATGCAAACTCCGATGGGGTCGTAATTTCTGATCCCAATGAAAAATGGAGCGTCCCGCAAGGAATTTCGGCAATGGTTTTGGGTTGTGTGCTTATTTATACTTGCATGTTTGCCACAGGGTATTGGATTTACGGGGAAATTAAACTGGCCTCCATATTAACGGTAGTAGCAATTGTTTCTGGAATTTTATTGGCGCGAGTGTGGAACCGGATGAAAGAAAATATTTTATAGCAGTGTGAAAGAACGAATTATTTCCGTTGATATTTTTCGAGGCCTTACCATAGTCCTTATGATTTTGGTAAACACACCGGGAACCTGGTCTCATGTTTATGCACCTTTTTTGCATGCCAAATGGCATGGTTATACCCCAACAGATCTGGTTTTTCCATTCTTTCTTTTTATAGTGGGAACTTCCATAGCATTTGCGTATAATAATAAAACTGCAACTTCGGCTACCTACAAGAAAATTACGGTAAGAGCTTTAAAGCTAATAGGGTTAGGGCTCTTTCTGGGGGCATTTACAATCCACTTTCCTTTTTTTAAGGATTTAGAAAATATTCGGTTTCCGGGTGTTTTGCAACGCATTGGAATAGTATTCTTTTTTGCAGCAATTTTATTTATAAATTTTAACTGGAAGGTACTTCTTGGAATTTGCATAACAATAGTACTTGGGTATTGGATATGGATGGGATTTATTCCAATTAATGGGATGGAGCCTACTTTTGACAGGGCACCTAATAACTGGGCTAACTATATAGACCTCAATGTAATTGGCACCCATATGTACAAAGAAGATTATGATCCAGAAGGATTATTGAGCACACTTCCTTCTATAGCCACTTCTTTGATGGGCATATTTACCGGGTTGATACTTTTATCTAAACAGGCAAAAAAAGAAATAGTACTAGTTCTTCTGGGAGCAGCTCTTGTTGTAGCAGGACATCTTTGGGATCTTATATTTCCAATTAACAAGGCTCTATGGAGCAGCAGTTTTGTGCTAGTTACAGCTGGTTGGGCTAATATTTTTCTGGCCTTAATTTACTATTTGACCGATGTTAAGGGGTTTAAATTTGGAAGTATTTTCCGGTACGCTGGCTCTAACGCAATTACGGTTTATTTTTTATCAAGCTTTATAACCAAAATATTTTATTCGATAAAAATTGATGAGCAAACAACACTTCATCAGTGGTTGTTTCAGAACATATACCTTCACGATTTTATGCAGGTTGAGTTATCCTCGCTCCTATATGGATTAACGGTAGTTTCATTTTATATGCTCTTAGCATATGTAATGTACAGGCGTAAAATTTTTATTAAGGTTTAAACTTGCCGGAAAAGCTCAAACTTGCATAGGAGATATTAAAAACATTTAATAATCAGGATTGTAATTCCAGATACCGGGCTACGTACTTGCCAATTACATCAAACTCCAGGTTCACCAAACTACCAATTTCATATTCTTTAAATCGCGTATGCTCATAAGTGTATGGTATAATTGCGACACTAAAAGCATTCTTTTCAGAATTAACGACTGTTAAGCTAACCCCGTCTACTGTAATGGACCCCTTTTCTATGGTAATATTATTAAGCTTTGGATCGTACTCAAAAGTAAACATCCAACTACCATCATTTCTTGTTATTTTTCTACAAACAGCCGTTTGGTCTACATGGCCCTGAACCAGGTGCCCGTCTAGTCTTGATCCCATGACCATAGCTCTTTCAAGGTTAATTACCTGCCCTTCCTTTAGTTCTGAGAGGTTTGTCTTTTGCAGAGTTTCATCTATAGCTGTAACTGTGTAATAAGGCGTTTCTTTTTGGACCACTGTCAGGCATACCCCATTGTGTGAAATACTTTGGTCTATTTTTAATTCGTCGGTAATAAGGGAACTAACCGTTATGTGAAGATTGCTCCCTTCTTTTCTCAATCTGTGTATTTTACCTAAAGTTTCAATTATTCCTGTAAACATGTATCATTTAAAATAAGTAGTTTTGCTCTGTAAAAGTAGAAATAAAGAGTTTGATAACATGGAGGAAAAGGCAAAAATAAGGTTGGGGATATCCATTGGTGATTTAAATGGAATAGGATGTGAAGTTGTGCTTAAAACATTTGAGGATCCTAGAATGACAGATTTTTGCACCCCAATTATTTTTGCATCAAACAAGACCATATCTAAACAGAAGAATGACCTCGGAATCGATATTAATTACAATGGAATTAAAGAGGCTTCAAAAGCTATAAGTGGTAAAGTTAATGTGGTAAATGTCTGGAATGAGATTCCAAATATCCTCTACGGAAAAGCTACCGAAGAAAGTGGCTCATATGCTTTAAAGTCCCTTAGGGCAGCGGTAAATGCCTTAAAAAAGAATGAAATAGATTTACTTGTTACAGCGCCAATAAATAAAAACAATATTCAAACCAAGGATTTTAACTTCCCGGGACACACAGATTATCTGGCGAGTGAACTGGAAGGAGAAAGTTTAATGTTTATGGTTACTGAGAGCTTAAGGATAGGATTACTAACAGATCATCTGGCCGTAAAAGATGCACCTGCGGCCATTACACCTGAACTTATACGTAATAAAGTCCGGATCATGGAAAAAGCCTTAACTATGGATTTTGGCATACGAAAACCAAAAATAGCCCTTTTAGGGATTAATCCACATAGTGGAGACGATGGCGTCATTGGCAAGGAGGATGATGAAGTATTAAAACCAACTATTCGTGATTTATCAGATGAGGGGCACTTGGTATATGGCCCTTATGCAGCAGATAGTTTTTTTGGATCTGAAGGATATAAGAGCTTTGATGCAATTCTTGCAGCTTATCACGATCAGGGTTTAATCCCCTTTAAAACGCTCTCTTTTGGGAAGGGGGTCAATTTTACTGCAGGTCTGTCAAAAGTGCGTACATCCCCTGATCATGGCACGGCATACGAAATAGCGGGTAAAGGTGAAGCTGATCCCGGTTCATTTAAGGAAGCAGTTTTTATGGCAATAAATATTTTCAGGAAAAGGAAAGAGTTTCAAAAACTCATCAAAAACCCATTGCAAAAACAGAAAATCAAACGAGCATGATATTGTTTTAACTCCAATAGTTTTTAGTAGAATTCTAAGGAAATATATTTTCTTTTTAATTGGGGTTTTAGAAAAAAAAAGTATCTTTGCACGCCTTAAACTAGTGTAAAACGTGATGAAGAATAAGGAATACAATATTCCTTTTGCAGGATTAAAACAAGGAAAGCACAAGTTTGAATATCAAATAGACAATACGTTCTTTGAATCTTTTGATTACAATGAATTTAATGATGCGGCCATTAAGCTGCACATTGTCTTAGACAGAATGTCAACAGTTCTTGAGCTTGAAATGAAGGCTAAGGGTACAGTGAATCTCTATTGCGACCTCACCAATGAACCTTTTGATCAAAAAATAGAAGCGTCTTTAAAACTTTTGGTAAAGTTTGGGGAGGTTTACAATGATGAAGATGATGAAATACTCATTATCCCGCACGGAGAACATCAGGTAAATATTGCGCAATACGTTTACGAAATGATAGTATTGTCAGTACCTTCCAAACGGATTCACCCTGGGGTATTAGACGGGACATTAAATTCAGAAGCACTTAAAAGGCTTGAAGAATTGCAACCAAAAGAGAATAAGAAAGACAAAAATAAAATAGATCCCAGATGGGAAGCATTAAAAAAATTACTAACGGATAAATAGATTACAAAATGGCACATCCTAAAAGGAAAATATCCAGAACAAGAAGAGATAAGAGAAGAACTCACTATAAGGCGATAGCGCCAACTCTTGCAAAGGATCCAACAACAGGAGAAATGCATCTTTATCACAGAGCTCATTGGCACGAAGGTAAATTGTATTACCGCGGACAGGTTCTAATTGATAAGACAGAAGAAGAAACAGTATAGCATACCTTGCTATAATTATGAACTCCCACTTTTAATTGTTGGGAGTTTTTTTATGGGGTATACTAAAATCTTTAAAAATTGACTTTTTAGGCAAAAAGTCCTAAAAAATGACTATTTTTCACGAATTTTCGACCATTTTTTAAGGTTTCTTGATAAAAACCAAACTTACTATGGGTAGAATAACAGCAGCAATTACAGCTGTAGGGGCTTACGTACCAGACTTCAGGTTAACCAATAAAATGTTGGAAACCATGGTGGATACCACAGACGAATGGATTACTACCAGAACTGGAATTAAAGAAAGAAGAATACTTAAAGATAAGGATAAAGGGACTTCTTACCTGGCTATTAAAGCGGCTGAAAATTTAATTAGTAAGTCTAATTTGGACCCTGCTGAAATTGATCTGGTTATTGTTGGAACGGCAACACCAGATTTACCAGTTGCTTCAACATCAGCCTATGTTGCTTCGCAAATTGGGGCCGTAAATGCCTTTTCCTTTGACATGCAGGCTGCCTGTTCAAACTTTCTATTTGGGATGTCTACAGCAGCACGCTATATAGAATCTGGTAAGTATAAGAAGGTCCTTTTGATAGGAGCGGATAAAATGTCTTCTATTCTTGATTATACTGAAAGAACCACCTGTATTATTTTTGGTGATGGGGCCGGAGCGGTTCTCTTTGAAGCCAATTATGAGGGATTAGGATTGCAGGACGAATATTTGAGATCTGATGGTACGGGAAGAGAGTTTTTAAAGATTGAAGCAGGGGGCTCATTAATGCCTTCTTCTGAAGAAACCGTCAAAAACAAAAAACATTATGTTTATCAGGACGGGAAATCGGTTTTTAAATTTGCTGTTTCAAATATGGCCGATGTGGCTGCCAAAATAATGGAACGTAATAATCTCACACATGATGATATAGATTGGTTAATACCGCATCAGGCGAACAAAAGAATTATAGATGCTACGGCAAACAGAATGGAATTGGAACCTTCAAAGGTGATGATGAATATAGAAAAATACGGTAATACAACTTCGGCAACATTACCACTACTGCTTTCTGATTACGAAAAAAAACTCAAAAAAGGAGATAACCTGGTATTTGCAGCCTTTGGTGGTGGATTTACTTGGGGATCCATATATTTAAAATGGGCATATAATGGCAATAACGAATCAAAATAGAATTCCATGGATATAAAAGAAATTCAAAGTCTAATAAAATTTGTAGCTAAATCGGGAGCTAGTGAAGTAAAACTTGAAACCGATGATATTAAGATCACTATTAGAACTGGAGCATTAGCTTCTGCTCCGGAAACTACTACCTATTTACAGCAAATACCCGTAGGTACTGCGGCAGCGGCTCCTCCCATGACTCTTCCACCAACTGCTGGCGGAGATACTTCAGGAGCTAAAGCAGATACTGGTGAATCAGAGAAAGAGTCCAAATATATTACTATCAAATCTCCAATTATTGGGACTTTTTACAGAAAACCATCTCCGGACAAACCAGCATTTGTTGAAGTAGGCGATACTATAGCGCAGGGTGATGTATTGTGTGTAATTGAGGCAATGAAATTATTCAATGATATTGAATCTGAAGTTTCAGGGAAAATCATAAAAATGTTAGTTGAGGATTCTTCTCCTGTGGAATTTGACCAACCTTTGTTCCTGGTAGATCCCTCATAAGTTTATTTAGAAGGACTTGTAATCAAAAACACTTCTATGTATTTGAATTCGGGTCCTTGAGAATTCTTTAGTAAAAGCTATGTTTAAAAAAATACTAATTGCAAACCGAGGTGAAATAGCCTTGCGTATTATACGGACCTGCAAGGAAATGGGCATTAAAACCGTGGCTGTTTACTCCAAGGCGGATGAAGAGAGCTTGCATGTGCGGTTCGCAGATGAAGCCGTTTGCATTGGCCCGGCACCAAGTAGCCAGTCCTATTTGAAAATACCCAATATAATTGCAGCAGCAGAAATTACTAATGCAGATGCAATTCATCCCGGCTATGGATTTTTATCGGAAAATTCAAAATTTTCTAGAATTTGTGCAGAGCATGAAATTAAATTCATTGGTGCTTCCGGAGAACAAATAGATAAAATGGGCGACAAGGCTACGGCTAAAGCAACCATGAGAATGGCCGGTGTGCCGACAATTCCGGGCTCGGAAGGTTTGCTGAAAGATGTTGCGCATGCCAAAAAAGAAGCGAAGAAAATGGGGTACCCCGTGATGTTAAAGGCTACTGCTGGGGGTGGTGGAAAAGGTATGCGGGCGGTTTGGAAGGAAGAGAATATTGAAGCGGCTTTTGAAAGTGCTGTTCAGGAGGCAACGGCCGCTTTTGGAAATGGCGCCATGTATATGGAAAAACTTATTGAAGAACCAAGGCATATTGAAATTCAAATTATCGGGGACCAATATGGAAACGCATGTCACCTTTCAGAACGAGATTGTTCAATCCAGCGTAGACATCAGAAACTTACCGAAGAAACTCCTTCCCCCTTTATGACAGATAGCCTGAGGGAAGCTATGGGAAACGCAGCGGTAAAAGCGGCGGAGTATATAAAATATGAAGGTGCGGGCACCGTGGAATTCTTGGTAGATAAGCACCGCGAATTTTATTTTATGGAAATGAATACACGTATTCAGGTAGAACATCCCATCACCGAACAGGTAGTGGATTATGACCTTATTAGGGAACAGATTCTGGTAGCTGGTGGAGTGCCTATTTCAGGTAAAAATTATTTTCCCAAACTTCATGCTATTGAATGCAGGATCAACGCCGAAGACCCGTATCACGATTTCAGGCCTTCACCGGGTAAAATAACCACATTGCACACCCCGGGAGGTCATGGGATTCGATTGGATACCCATGTATACAGCGGGTATACCATTCCTCCTAATTATGATTCTATGATTGCCAAGCTTATTACATCGGCCCAGACCAGGGAAGAGGCAATTAATAAAATGAAACGGGCCTTAGACGAATTTGTAATTGAAGGTATCGCAACAACTATTCCGTTTCACAGGCAATTAATGGACCATCCGGATTACCTGGCAGGGAATTATACCACTAAATTCATGGAAGATTTTAAAATGGATCCTAAACCAGAAGAATAGAATATGAACTCCGGCCATCGTCGGAGTTTTTTATAACACGATGAATCTTAGTTATTGGGAATATAAGACATGGTTGTCCAACATTGATTTTACTATTGTTGGGAGTGGTATTGTTGGTCTAAATTGCGCATATTATTTAAGCAAAAAACACCCAAAAGCAAAAATCCTCATTCTTGAAAAAGGGACGTTACCCCAAGGCGCAAGCACAAAAAATGCCGGATTTGCGTGTTTTGGAAGTATCTCGGAAATTGTTAGCGACCTTAAAACCCATTCTCAGGAAGAAGTGCTGGAACTGGTCAGAAGCAGATGGGAAGGGATTCAATTATTGCGCACTACTCTGGGGGATTCCAAAATGGATTTTCAGCAACATGGAGGGCATGAACTTTTTTTAAAGGAAAACACTAAATTATTTAATGATTGTTCTGAAGCTCTGAGTAACATCAATAAGCTACTTAAGCCGGTTTATGGTGAAGATGCATATTTTCTCCATCGAAACACTTTTAAGTTTAATAACATTGTCAATCAATATATCTCCAGTCAGTTTGAAGCTCAAATAAATACCGGAACCATGATGAATTCTTTGCTGTCCTTGGTCCGTCATTCAGGGGTAAATATTTTGAATTCTATTGCTGTTACTTCCTTTGATGACAGCCAGGGAAGTGTAAAGGTTTACACCAATCAATTCGAATTTGAGACAAAAAAACTTATTATCGCAACAAATGGATTTGCTAATGAGCTTTTAGATCAAGAAGTTAAGCCGGCAAGGGCACAAGTATTGATTACAAAACCCATCAAAAATCTTCAGATTAAGGGGACTTTTCACCTGGACGAAGGTTTTTATTATTTCAGAAATATAGAAAATCGCATTCTTTTAGGGGGTGGGCGAAATCTGGATTTTAAAACGGAAGAAACATCAAAATTTGGACAGACAGAACTGATTCAGAATCGATTGGATAGCATGTTACGCGAAATCATATTGCCTGACACAGATTTTGAGATTGAACGCAGATGGAGTGGTATTATGGGGATAGGAAATACAAAGAAACCAATTGTAAAGCAACTTTCAGATAACTTAATATGTGGAGTGAGGTTAGGGGGTATGGGAATTGCTATAGGTAGTTTGGTGGGAAAAAATTTAGCTGATTTAACCTGATATGGAAATTTCAGTGGCCATCAAGAATGAATTGCGCAGATTTTGTGAATCATTCGCAGAAGATAGGATTGGACGTATCCAAAATAATATAAATAACATTAACGAATCTCTAAAATCCGAGACAAAAAGTAGCGCCGGGGATAAACATGAGACGGGAAGGGCTATGATTCAACTTGAAAGGGAGAAGCTGGGATATCAGCTATATGAAGCGGAAAAGATGAGACAGGCTTTAGCTGGAATTACTACTTTGGCAAGCCCTGCAAATATTGGTCAGGGCAGTCTTGTGATTACTTCAGATGGCATGTACTACATTTCAATTTCAGCAGGAGCCTTCAAAAACGGCCCTACCCTAATTTATTGCGTTTCTTCACTTAGCCCTATTGGAAAAAAGTTATTGGGGAAATCCCAGGGCCATTGTTTTGATTTTAATCAAAAAACGATTTGTATTAAAAAGGTTCTGTAACGTTTTTAATAAAGGAATTCCCTAAAACTACTCGGAATCACATTTTTTTTCAATAAATTGTTATGTGCCACCGGTAACTTTTAAATAATTACATAACCCATATTGACATGAAAGTTTATAAGGTATATAAAGGGATTCTGATTGAAAATAAAGGAATCTTTTATCTTCTGGAAGGGGAAGATTGGGATTCATTTATTAATGACAATAACCTTTTTACGAAGATTAAACATTTGATATCCGGGATGGAGCCTTTACCAGATCCGGAAGCTTATTTAAAAAAGGGACTCCTTGCTCCGGTTGAGAGCCAGGAGATCTGGGCTAGTGGCGTCACCTATTTCAATAGCAAACTGGGACGTGAAGAAGAATCAAGAGAAAAAGGAGGGAGTAATTTTTATGCCCGGGTATATGTGGCAGAACGGCCGGAATTGTTCTTTAAGTCTATGGGGTACAGAGCGATAGGTTCCGGAGGAAAGGTCCGAATAAGAAAAGATTCTACCTGGGATGTTCCAGAACCCGAGTTAACACTTGTAATTAGCTCCACCGGTAAAATTATTGGATACACTATTGGGAATGATATGAGTTCCAGGAGTATTGAAGGAGAAAATCCTTTGTACTTGCCCCAGGCAAAAACTTACGATGGGTCCGCTGCTATTGGTCCCTGTATTTTAGTTATTGAAGGGCCTCTTCCTAAAACAACGAAAATAAGGCTTGAAATACGCAGAGAAAACAAACAGGTTTTCAGCGGGGAGATAGGGATTGATCAAATTAAACGCAAGTTTGAAGATTTGGTAAGTTACCTCTATGCGGAAAATTCTTTCCCTAACGGCAGCATGTTAATGACAGGAACCGGGATAGTTCCGTCTACCGATTTTACTTTGCAAAAAGGCGATGAAATTAAAATTGAAATTGATGGAATTGGCACCTTAATAAATACTGTTGACCGGTAGTTTATTCAATCATCTCCTGGTTTTTGTCGACTTGTTTTCTTCATTGCCACTACTCTTTTAGTTTTTAATCGTTTTTCTACCGAAGCTTTAGAAGGAGAAGTTTTTTTTCGTTTTTTTGGAACTTTAAGTGCTTCCTCAATTAATTTCAGTAAACGGTCTTCTGCAATTTCCCTATTCTTATGTTGGCTCCGGGATTCGTCACATTGAACCAGGAGTTTGTTTTCGGATGTAAGTCGTTTATTGAGTTTTTTATATAAGCGTTCCTTTTCAGATTCATTAAACGCCCTGGAACTATCAAGGTTTAAGGAAAGTTCCACTTTTGTAGATACTTTATTAACATGCTGGCCACCTGCACCCCCGCTTCGGACGGCTCTGAACTTTAATTCCTGTAAAAGCAAGTCTTTGTTCATCGTGCAAAGTGCGATTAGAGTTTTAGCCTTTGGTTAATTGTTTCAAGAGAAATATTGAGAAAAACTCTTGTTTCAATCTCTATATCCCGTTCTGAATGGAAGTATATTATTTGCTCTTCCGTATATCCTTCAACCAGATAATGACTTCCCATCGGATATGTTTTTTTTACAAACACAGGAAGACCGGAATTTCGGGATATTTTAAACTCATGGGCGTAGACAATAATTTTTCGTTTGGTATCTGCGTATGATTTGATAATATTGATTGGAACCAGATTAGCTTCACCAAAAAGCGAAGCAATGTAAAGATTTCGCGGGTTCTTATACATCTCCAATATGGGTTCCTCAGCTAATACTTGTCTATCCTTAAGTACAAGTACCCGGTCTGCAAATGGCAATATATCATTGTGGTCATGGGTAGCCGTTAAGCAGGTTATCTTCTCTTCCTTCAGATAGTTAAATAGATTTCTTCTTAAGCTGTTTTTTCTGAAATTATCTATATGACTGAATGGTTCATCCAATAGCAACACCTCAGGTTTCTGAGCCAGAGCCTTGGCCAGAGCAACGCGCTGTTGCTGTCCAATGCTCAGATGCCTTACTTTGGTTTTTGCAAACCTTTTCATTTCGATAATCTCAAGCAATTCCTCAGTACGATCTTTTAGTTCTTTGGGATAAAATACGGATAGATATTCAGAAATATTTTCGGCTACTGTAGTAGCTCCCATAAGGTCGAACCCCTGGGACATATACTTCATGTAAGACTCTCCGGGGACAAGCTTATAAAGAGGCCCCTTAACTTGTTTCCTCCCCCAATATACATCTCCTTGGGCCGGCTGGAGAGATCCATAAACCAGTTGTAATAGGGTGCTTTTACCACAACCACTTTCACCCATTATGCCCAGATGTTCACCTCTATCAACAGAAAAGTTAATATCATCCAGTACCGAATCCTTGTCATAGGCAAAAGATAGACCGGTTATTTTTAACATGATTATTCTCTTAAACGACTTCTAATAAAAAATCCGTTTCTACAGAAACGGATTTTGTTCTGAATTATTGATAGTTACTCTTTAAATTCCTTTATCACAGCCTTATTTGGCAACTCCTTATAGTTCATATTGTAAAGGGTAAATGCAAAAATATCGGCATATTGTTCAATTGTTTTACTAACAGGAGTCCCTGCTCCATGTCCGGCGTTAGTTTCAATACGAATAAGAGTAGGGTTAGGACCTGACTGCTTCTCCTGAAGTTCTGCCGCAAATTTAAAACTATGGGCAGGCACAACACGGTCGTCATGATCTCCTGTTGTAATCAAGGTGGCAGGATATTCTACTCCTTCTTTTACATTGTGAACGGGCGAATAAGCTTTCAGGTACTGAAACATTTCTTCACTATCCGCAGAAGTGCCATAATCATAATGCCATCCTGCTCCTGAAGTGAAGGTGTGATAACGTAGCATGTCCAAAACGCCTACGGCAGGTAGCGCTACTTTCATAAGATCGGGTCTTTGGGTCATGGTAGCCCCTACTAAAAGACCGCCATTAGAACCCCCTCTGATTGCCAGGTTTTCGGATGAGGTATATTTATTCTCTATAAGATACTCCGCAGCAGCTATAAAGTCGTCGAACACATTTTGCTTTTTGGTTTTTATACCCGATTCGTGCCATTTTTTCCCATATTCTCCACCTCCTCGCAAATTAGGTACAGCATAAACACCTCCTTGTTCCATCCAAACGGCATTCACAATACTGAAAGAAGGGGTAAGACTTATATTGAACCCGCCATAACCATAAAGAATAGTGGGGTTTTTAGAATTAAGAATTAGTCCTTTTTTATATGTAATAATCATTGGGATTTTTGTTCCATCTTTAGAAGTATAAAATACTTGCTTGGACTCATAGTCATCCGGATTAAAATCAATTTGCGGTTTCCAGTATGGGACATAATTACCCGTTTCCACATTGTATTTATATGATGAACTTGGAGTATTGTAATTGGTAAATGAAAAGTAGAATTCTTTTTCTTCTTTTTTACCTCCAAAGCCATTTGCACTTCCTATACCAGGAAGCTTTATTTCACGGATTAGCTTGCCATCATAATCATACTGAAATACTTTGGAGATAGCGTCTATCATATATTCTGCAAAAAAGTAACCCCCACCGGTATTTGGACTAAGAACATGCTCTGTTTCAGGAATAAAATCTTCCCAGTTTTCCGGGCCTGGGCCTGAAGCGTCTACAGTGATGATCTTCTTATTTGGCGCATCTAAATTCGTAACTAGGTAAAGCTTTGATCCTACATTTTCAATGACATCGGTATCTGAATCTTCATGGTCTAATATTGTGATCAGTTTACTACCCGGCTTTCTCAGATCTTTTAAATAAAGCTTATTGCCTGCGGTAGAATTTGCAGCTGAAATAAGTAGATAATTATTATCCTCAGTCACACTTCCACCTATATACCTGTGTTTTTCTTCAGGAATACCTCCAAAAATTAGTGCATCAGCACTTTGAGGGGTACCCAGCTTATGGTAATACAGTTTATGTTGGTCTGTCTTAGCAGAGAGTTCACTGCCTTCGGGTTTATCGTAACTTGAATAATACAACCCTTCATTACCATACCAGGACAGGCCGCTAAATTTAACATCAATGAGGGTGTCTTCAACAATAGTCTTCCCTTCAGTTTCTATTACAACTACCTTCCTCCAGTCACTTCCTCCCTCGGAAATGGAGTATGCTGCCATAGAACCATCTTTAGTAAAACTCAACCCCATTAATGAAGTAGTTCCATCTTCCGAAAAACTATTTGGATCTAAAAACACTTCGGCTTCCTGATTCTCTTTTTGACGATATAATACAAATTGGTTTTGTAGACCATCATTCTTATAAAAATAGGTATAATCACCCTCCTTGAAGGGGGAACTAATTTTCTCATAGTTCCATAGTTGCTCTAATCTGTTCTTCAGATCTTTCCTGAACGGTATTTTTTCCAAATAGTCAAAAGTGACAGCGTTTTCTGCTTTAACCCATGTTTCCGTTTCTTCACTCCGGTCATCTTCTAACCAGCGATACGGATCGTTAACTTTAGTTCCAAAATAGTTTTCAACGGTATCTGCTTTTTTAGTCATCGGATAATTCACGGCAATGCCATCTTTTTGTTCTGAATTCTTGCAAGAAAAATTAATTAAAATAAGAAGTAAAATAATTCCAGTATTTTTCATAATAAAATTTTTAAGGACCAAAAATACCATAAAAAAACCTTTTAGTACGAATGCACCAAAAGGTTTTAACAGTTTTTATAATAGAGCCGTCAAATAAGTTTTTTGTGCAACAGGTATTCCGCTATTTGAATGGCATTGGTAGCAGCACCTTTTCTGAGATTATCAGCAACTATCCACATATTTAGGGTGTTTGGCTGTGTTTCATCTCTTCGTATTCGTCCCACAAAAACATCGTCTTTGTTATGGGCATAAACCGGCATTGGATAAGTGTTGGTATCCGGATTGTCCTGCACAACAACTCCCGGGGTATTGCTTAGAATTTTTCTTACTTCATTTAGTTCAAAGTCAGATTCAAATTCAACGTTAACGGATTCAGAATGACCTCCTGCGGTAGGAATGCGTACGGCGGTTGCTGAAATTGAAAATGTGCGGTCGTCAAGTATCTTCTGTGGCTCCCTGGCCAATTTCATTTCTTCTTTCGTATACCCATTTTCCATAAAAACGTCACAATGGGGCAGGGCATTCCTGTTGATAGGATATGGATATGCCATTTCACCTTGTATTCCCGCCATTTCATTCTCCAACTGTTTAACAGCTTTCACCCCTGTTCCCGAAACGGATTGATAGGTTGAAACTACCACCCGTTTCATTTGATATCTGGCATGCAAGGGCGCCAGTACCATAACAAGTTGAATAGTAGAACAATTGGGATTTGCAATTATTTTATCTTCTTTGGTTAATTTATTTGCGTTGATTTCCGGGACGACCAATTTTTTTTCAGGATCCATTCTCCATGCAGACGAATTATCAATTACCGTGGTGCCGGCCGCCGCAAATTTTGGCGCCCATGTTAGTGATGTATCTCCTCCGGCTGAAAAAATAGCCAGATCCGGACGAGCAGCTACGGCATCAGCAAGGCCTATTACGCTGATAGATTGCCCGTTATAAGATATTTTTTTACCTACAGATCGCTCAGAGGCGACCAAAAATAGTTCAGTTATTGGAAAACTCCGTTCTTTGAGCACTTTTAGCATTACTTCGCCAACCATTCCGGTTGCGCCAACTACAGCTACCTTCATGTTTTATTGTTTAGGACCCAAAGGTATTGCAACCAATGTTGATGAACAAGACTTTTTGTTTCATTTATAAAAATATAA
This sequence comes from Eudoraea sp., assembly GCF_049669105.1. NCBI lineage: Bacteria > Pseudomonadati > Bacteroidota > Flavobacteriia > Flavobacteriales > Flavobacteriaceae > Eudoraea > Eudoraea sp. The sequence goes on along the minus strand of NZ_JBATKE010000207.1, from coordinate 10,450 downwards.
CAAATTGTTATAATTAGAACAAATATAAAAAAATAACCACCAATTCAGTTTGAGAAAACGAATTGGTGGCTTTTAAGTTAGTTTAGTAATGTAGCGGTATCTCCCGGAAAGGAAGTTTTATTTCTGACTATTTTTTCAATAAATCTCTTATTTGTGTTAATAGTTCTTCCTGACTTGGACCCGCAGGAGCAGCCGGTGCAGGTGGCGTTTTTGTTTTGTTATAAGCCTTAACAATAATAAACATTACAAATCCTACAACAAGTAAATTAACAATAGTATTTACCCATGCTCCCCAGCGAACAGCATTTTCTGCTACATAGCCAGCTTCTCCTTCAGTCCCGGAAGCCTCTGTGAGGACATATTTTAAATTGGCAAAATCTACACCTCCTGCAAATTCACCTACAATTGGCATAATAATGTCGGCTACAAAGCCATTAATAACAAGCCCCATGGCTCCGGCCATAATTACAGCAACTGCAAAATCAATTACATTGCCGGTCATAATAAAACTCTTAAATTCTTTTAACATGTTATTTGTTTTAAATGGTTAGATAATAAATGCGATCACAAGATAATCAAAATAGCATTCGTAACAATATGTCAATTAGTTAATTAGGTTCCTGTAATTACCCTTTTAACCCTTTGAGAAATACCGCTTAGAAGTTCATAGGAAATTGTGTTTGCTCCTGCTGCAAAAGTCTCTGCGGAATGCCCTTTTCCAAAGACAACAACTTCATCACCTTCCTTGCATTCAATGCCCGTTATATCTATCATGATCATATCCATACAAACATTTCCAATAATGGGCGCCTCCTTACCATTCACTAAAACTGAAGCTTTTCCATTACCATATTGTCTGCCAATTCCATCCGCGTGCCCAAGAGGCAGGGTTGCAGTTTTTTTGTATTCCTCAGCAGTAAAAGCCCTATTGTAACCTACGCTTTCATTTGGTTTTATATGGTGTATCTGGGAGATTATTGTTTTTAATGTTGCCACAGGCCGCAACTTATCATCATACCTGGCTTCATTTCCATAGCCATAAAGGCCAATCCCACTTCTAACCATTTGGAATTGTGCTTCAGGGTAATTGAATATCCCGGAGGTATTAAGAATATGCATAAATGGACTAATTCTTAATTTAGAAGAAAATTCCTTAGCAATCTTATCAAAGGATCTGATTTGATTTTTGCTGAATTCTTCTTCAGATTTGTCTTCAGAGGCAGCCAAATGAGAAAAAATTGATTTTATTTTCAATTCATCCCTGTCTTTAAGCTCATCGGCAATATAATCAATATCATTTTCCCAAAATCCAAGCCTGTTAAGGCCTGTGTTGAATTTTAAGTGGACAGGATAAGCCTTTTGCTTTTGTGCTTTTGAAGCCTTGATGAATTCTCGGAGCACTCTGGGGGAATATAGACTGGGTTCCAGGCAATATTTTATAACCATTGAATAATTACAAGGCTGTGCATGCAATACAAGTATAGGGGTTTTAATCCCTGCCTCCCTTAAAACCTTCCCTTCATGGGCATAAGCCACCGCTAAATAATCTACCCCAAGTTTCTCCAGTTTTTTTGCGATGATCACAGAATCACTACCATAGCCAAAAGCCTTTACCACGGCTAGAAACATGGTTGAAGTATGTATTTTGGTTCTTATATAATTGTAATTATGTTCTAAAGCTACAAGATCCAACTCCAATGTAGTCTCTCTAACTCTAGGCATTGGTATCTTTTTTACCCTGTTTTATCTCCTCGGCTTCTACCTTCATTTTATTAATTTTTTCTTTAAGCATAGCTTTGTAAAATGCCGCCCGACTTAAAGGTTCGTACTCTTCGGTTTCGCCCAGTAGCACCAATTTATCATTATTAGATTTTCTAAAACTATAGTTGGCAAGATTGCCGGTACGCGTGCAAATGGCATGGACTTTGGTTACGTATTCCGCAGTAGCCATTAAAGCAGGCATTGGTCCGAAAGGATTACCTTTAAAATCCATATCGAGTCCGGCAACAACAACACGTATTCCCATATTTGCCAGATCATTGCATACAGTCACAATTTCATCATCAAAGAACTGAGCTTCATCTATTCCCACTACATCACAGTTATCTGCCAGAAGGCGGATATTTGCCGCTGCTGGGACAGGCGTGGAACGAATTTCATTTTCATCATGAGAGACTACCTTCTCTTCATGATATCTGGTGTCTACAATTGGCTTAAATATTTCTACCTTTTGTTTTGCAAACTGGGCTCTTTTAAGCCTGCGAATCAGTTCTTCCGTTTTCCCGGAAAACATTGAGCCAGAGATAACCTCTATCCAACCGAATTGTTCCTTATGATTAACAGTGTTTTCGAGAAACATTTTGTAATTTTAAACCAAAGTAAGGGGTTTATTCCCTTATTTGTGAAACGAAATATAAAAGTATTAAAAAAGATAGACCTTTACTGTTTAGTCTAAACAAAAAGAAATGAAGCGAAAACTAAAAGAGGAATTAATTAAGATGTCCACAGATATAATTACCTCCAGGGGTCTTACAGAGATGGAGATACCTGAATTATATGAAGCCGCGAGAACTTTATACGAAAAATTGGCCGTTCTTAAGTTCATTGATGAAAAACTCAACGATATTGAAATAGACGTATCCAAAAATGTTCTGGCATCCAGGTTTGAAAAAATGGCGAATGCCGTTTTGAATGAAAGTAAACTGGTTCCTGAAAATAATCCCCACGAAGAAGATATTATTACTCAGGGTATTGATACCATAAAAGGCATGGTATCTGAAATGCCAAACAGTGAGGATAATGACAGGTTATTTGCAGAATTTGTGGCAAAACCTGAAACCGCTAAGGCTGAGAATAACAAAGCCACGGCAAATATTTCTCAGGAAATAAAAGAAGTTTCTAAGCCAAAATCATTGAATGATAAACTCACAAATAAGCAAATAACGGTGGGTTTAAATGATAGGCTTGCTTTTGTTAAACACCTTTTTAATGATAGTACAGAAGACTTCAACAGGGTAATTTCCCAACTGAACTCCATTGATTCTCATGAACGTTCTATGGCCTTCATTGATAATATGGTTAAACCAGATTACAATCAATGGGCTGGAAAGGAAGAATATGAAACCAGGTTTCTTGCTCTTATAGAGCGTAGATTCTCATAATTTCTATTACCGGATTTACTGCGATTATAAGAAATGTATATTGCTCATACTTCTTCAAAAAGAAGGTAAGATCTTAAAACAGTGCTGACAGGCAAGTTATTTATTGTTCCAACTCCTATTGGAAATTTGGAGGATATTACCTTAAGAGCAATTAAAGTTCTTAAGGAAGTAAACCTAATATTGGCTGAAGATACCCGCACAAGCAATAAACTTTTAAAACACTATAACATAAATACCCCAATGCAGAGCCATCATATGCATAATGAGCATAAAACGGTAGATGGTATTGTTCGAAAACTTAAAAGTGGAGAGCAAATTGCACTAATTTCTGACGCAGGTACTCCCGCTATTTCCGATCCGGGGTTTTTACTTAGTCGGGCCTGTATTGAACAGGGAATAGAAATTGAATGCCTTCCGGGAGCAACTGCTTTTGTTCCTGCACTTGTAAATAGCGGACTTCCCAACGATCGCTTTGCGTTTGAAGGCTTCCTGCCAATAAAAAAAGGCAGACAAACCAGATTAACTGATCTGGCGGAAGAAACCCGAACTATGGTTTTCTATGAATCTCCACATAAGCTTCTAAAGACTTTATCACAATTTGTAAGCTGTTTTGGCCCGGAACGACGAATATCTGTTTCCAGGGAACTTACTAAAATGTATGAAGAAACCATTAGAGGTACTACTTCAGAAGTATTAGCGCATTTTGAAAGCAAACCAACAAAAGGAGAATTTGTAATCGTGGTTGCAGGAAAAAAATAATTATTTTCATTCTGAAATCCGGACGAAAAGATGATCAACTTTCGTTTTAATACAGCAATTTATATATGTTTCCCCTTTTCCCATCCATATTTACCCAAATAGAGTTCTCCACTTTCTACAGCTCCATCCTCAATAGTGGTCCCCATAGAATCGTTCCAACGGTTTAGGTAACCAAAAAGAGAAATTACGCCCAACATTTCAACAATCTCACCTTCATTCCAATACTTGTATAATTGCTCTTTGATTTTTTCATCCACAGCATTTGGAACCTGTGAAGCGGCTAAAGAAAAATCGAGAGCAGCACGCTCAGCGTCCGAAAAGGCAGGATGGGTTCTATACTCCCAAATATTATTCAATTGCTCTTGTTCTGCACCATAACGCTCTGCAGCCCTTATTGCATGTGCCTGGCAATAGCGACAACCAGTTGCATTACTGCTGACCCAGGCAATCATCCGCTTAAGAGCAGAAGTTACCTTTCCTTCATTGGCCATAACCGCCTTATTAAGGTTAATAAACGCCTTGGATATTGCAGGTCTATGTTGCATGGTGAGTACAGAATTTGGACAAAACCCAAGGGTCTCATTGAAGAATTCTGCTAATTCTTTAGTTTGAGTATCATGGTTTGGGTCCAGAGGTTGTACAAGTGGCATAGCGGTCGTATTTTTGTACTCCACAAGAAACGAAAAAATATGAGCACAACAAATCAAATTACCACCAAATGGTTAGGGAAGATGGCCTTTGAAAGTAATAATCCATCCGGATTAAATTTTACTATAGATGCTGGTCCTGATGCTGGGGGAGAGGGCAATGGCCTTAAACCCAAAGCGCTTATGCTTTCAGCTTTAGCAGGGTGTTCGGGTCTTGATGTAGCTATGCTTATAAAAAAGATGAAACTTGATGTGGAAAACTTCAGTATAGAGACCATTGCTAATTTAACGGATGAACATCCAAAATACTATGACGCCGTTACCGTAGAATACCACTTTTGGGGAGGCAATCTGGACGAAAAAAAATTACAAAGAGCTGTAGATCTTTCAGTTGAGAAGTATTGTGGGGTAATGGAAATGTTTAGGAAGTTTGCAAAACTTGAAATAAAAACAATATTCCATAAAGATTGACACCCATTCTTGGGGGGGAGCACAGATTCATCTAAAAAGAAATAAAAGAGTTGTTTCTGCATTTTAAATGCACTAATTCGTCTTATATTACAATAGACCTATAACGTGGTACAATGCGCTGGACATTAAAACCAAAACAAGATGATGAGCAAATAAAAGCTTTGGCCGAAATACTCAAAGTAGATCGGCTGATTGCACAATTATTGCTGCAGCGCGGGGTTACTTCTTATGAAGAGGCCAAAAAGTTCTTCAGACCTCAACTCTCTGACCTCCATGACCCATTTCTTATGAAGGATATGGAACTTGCTGTTATACGTATAGAAAATGCAATACTGGCAAATGAAAACATCCTTATTTACGGTGACTATGATGTAGACGGAACTACGGCGGTAGCTTTGCTATCATCATATTTACTCACACTATATCCAAATGTGGCCACTTATATTCCTGACAGATACGCGGAAGGCTATGGGATATCTTATGCCGGAATTGACTTTGCAGAAGACAATGATTTTACTCTTATTATAGCACTGGATTGTGGTATAAAGGCAATAGAAAAGGTATCTTATGCAAATGAAAAAGGAATTGATTTTATCATTTGTGACCATCACAGGCCCGGAAAGAAAATACCAGATGCTGTAGCCGTTTTAGACCCAAAAAGAAGCGATTGCACCTATCCATATGATGAATTATGCGGATGTGGTATTGGTTTTAAACTTATACAGGCACTTAACATTAAGAGAGAGGATAGTTTTGAGAAACTCATTCCATACCTGGATCTGGTAGCAACCGCCATTGGGGCAGATATAGTACCTATAACAGGCGAGAACAGGGTATTGGCTTATTTTGGGTTAGAGGTAATTAATTCAGCTCCAAGAACTGGTTTTAAGGCAATAATTAAAAACCTCCAAAAGGAAAAACTCACCATTACAGATGTCGTTTTTATAATTGCTCCCAGAATAAATGCGGCAGGACGGATGAGACATGGTCAATATGCGGTAAATCTATTAATAGAGCAAAATATGGAGCAGGCTGTTAAATATGCTTCTGAAATCGAAGAATTTAACACCAGCAGGAAGGGGTTGGACCGGGAGATAACAGAGGAAGCCCTTACCATGATTCTCCAGAATAAGGAAGAAGATAGATTTACTTCAGTTGTTTATAAAGACAACTGGCACAAAGGAGTCATTGGTATAGTTGCCTCCAGACTTACTGAAACTTACTATAGGCCAACCTTAGTGTTCACAAAAAGCGGCGATAAACTGGCGGCATCGGCCAGGTCTGTCAAGGGTTTTGACGTTTATAATGCCCTGGAACGATGCTCTGATTCTATTGAGCAATTTGGGGGTCATAAATACGCTGCAGGGCTAACGTTAGTTGAAGAACAGTATGAAAAATTTAAGACGCAATTTGAAAAAGTGGTAGCTGAAACGATAGACCCAAATCTTTTAACCCCGGAGATCACAATTGATGCAAAACTCGATTTAGATAAGATTAGTCCTAAACTCTTGCGTATAATACAACAATTTGCCCCTTTTGGCCCGGGTAATATGACTCCTGTTTTTATCTCAGAAAACCTCCGGGATACCGGCTATGCAAAAGGGGTTGGAGAGGAGAATAGGCATCTTAAACTTGCAGTAACTCAAAATGGTGCTGGTCCGGTTGGGGCCATAGGGTTTAATTTAGGAAATAAACTTCCGGTCGTGCAGAATGGAAAACCATTTAGTGCCGTTTTCTCTTTAGAAGAAAATCACTGGAATGGTATGGTTAACTTACAATTGAAAATCAAGGATTTAAGATAAAGGCATCTACTGTTCAAAAGTTTCCAGTGATAGTTTGGTGCCATCAAATACTCCATAAGTATAATAAGAAATCCAGTCGCCCAGGTTTACGTAAGTAGATTTTTCATCTAATGTTATTTCAAGAGGTAAATGCCTGTGCCCGAACACGAAGTAATCGCAGTGCGTTTCTTTTAGTTTTCTTATCGAATATTGCACGAGCCATTCTTTGTCTTCTCCTAAAAAGTGAATGTCGTCCTCCCCTGATATTAATTTGTTATTTATGGAGAAATATTGTGCTAACTTAACTCCCAGATCAGGGTGTAACCAACGGAAACACCATTGCGCTAACCGATTTGTGAAAAGTTTTTTCATTCGCTTATATCCTTTATCACCAGGCCCCAATCCATCCCCATGACCAATAAAAAATACAGTGCTGTTGATTTTGAATTGTTGAGGTTTATGATAAACGGGAATGTTGAGTTCATTTTCGAAATACCCATTCATCCAGAGATCATGATTCCCGACAAAATAGAATATAGGAATGCCTGAGTCTGTAATTTCTGCAAGCTTACCAAGGGTTCGTGTAAACCCTTTAGGAACAACCGTTTTATATTCAAACCAGAAATCGAATAAATCTCCAAGCAGGAAAATAGCCGCAGCATCCTCCTTCACTTCATCCAACCATGCCACAAATTTCTTTTCCCGGGGAAGACTTTGTTCCCATGTTGGGGCACCTAAATGGTTATCGCTGGCAAAATATACCTTTTTACCTATTGGAACAGAGATGCTTTTCATTTAGTGTAAAGATACATAATGCAGCCTAGTTATCACCGGCATGCCATTCGGCAAAGGCAGTTTCTGTTTCGCGAAGTTTAATGGAATGCAATTGTATTTCTTTAGGTAAGCGGGCTTTAATTTTGCTAGCGAAATCAATTACCATATTTTCACTGGTGGGCTGGTAATCTGCAAGGATTACTTTATGCCCCCTGTCTTTTAATTCTTTTGCCAATTCCATATGAGGCGTATTTTTGTTAAATACCGTAGCATGATCAAAAGGCTCAACAATTTCTTCTTTTACTATTTTTTTTAAGTCACCAAAATCAATGACCATTCCAAGTTTAACATTGGATGTATCCGTAATTGGAATTCCTATTACGGTAACCGAAAGTTTATAACTATGGCCATGTACATTTCTACATTTACCATCGTAGCCATAAAGCGCATGGCCGGTTTCAAAAGTGAATTGTTTGGTAATCCTAATTTTATGCATTCGTTTTAAATCTTCTACAAATGTATAAAATCTTTACAGGGGAGCACAGACTATTTTGTGTGGTAATATTAAGGGAGAGATGCCTATTTTTTAAACTTTCTCCTGTTTCTAATTCTATTAAAAATATATATAGCTACTACCAAAAGAGCCAGCACTGGAAAGAGAAGATCACTATTTAGGAATTCAAAAATTTTCATACTATTATTTCTTAAGACTTTTTAATTTCTCCTTGCTAGCTGGTGAAAGGGCTAATTTACCAGAAATCTCAGCTCGTTTGGTCAATAATTCGCTCCAGGATGTAGTATCTTCCCAAAGAATCTTTTTTATAGCTCTTAAGGCTTCTGGATTATAGGATGCCAAAGATGCCATAAAAAAATCCAACTCCTTGTCCATTTCTTTAATGGAATTAAAAACCTTAGAATATAGTCCTTTTTCCTGAGCCCAATAGGCATTTTTCCATTCGGTAGGTGACAATGCCAATTCGGTAAAACCAGCGATTCCTATTTTACGTTGAACCGCAGGTTCAATCACCAGCGGCGCTATCCCAATAGAAAGTTCAGAAAGCCTTATAGCGGAAGCTTCAGAAGCAAAGACATAGTCACAAGCAGCGATAAGGCCAACTCCGCCACCTACTGCCTTACCCTGTACCCTTCCTATTATTGGTTGTGTACATTCTCGCATAGCATTAATAACATTGGCAAAACCACTAAAAAAAGTTGTCCCTTCGTCTGGGTTGGATATGGCGAGCAATTCATCAAAGGAGGCACCCGCACAAAAAGCCCTTTCTCCTTCTGATCTTAATACTACAACAGAAACTGCCTCATTGGAAGAAATTTTTTTAATTTCATCAGTTAATCGATTTAAAAGTTCTCTGACAAAAGAATTACTTGCGGGATGGCCAAATTCTATAGTAGCAGTCCTATTCTCAATTTTGGTATAAAGACTCCCGTTGGGTCTGTTTGTGCCCATTTGAATTGTTTTTTGTAAAATTAAACCTTTTGTAATAGTGGGCGAAATTTTCTACGGAACTTCCATACGAGGGCACTGCCTCTAATTATCATCCACATGGTAAGTGCAATCCAAATTCCTTGCAGACCAAAACCGAAGACTTTACTTAACGATAACAAAGGAATAAAACCTAAAAAAGTGGCTGTCAACAGGACATTCCTGAGAAATTTCATTTCACCCAAGCCCTTAAACAAGCCATCAAAAACAAAGGCAATAGAATTCATTGGCAACCCCAGGATAAGGATAAAGAAAATGGAGTAGAAGGTCTCCAGAACAATAGGGTCATTTGAAAAAAGGCGTCCCAGCGGTCTGTAGAAGATAAAACCGTTCAACATTAAAAACAAACTCACCATTCCACCATATAGAGCAATTTTTTTGGCTAATTTCCACAAGGTATTGTAATCTTTAGCTCCAAGTAATTTACCCCCCATAATATTACCTGCCGCACCATAACCATCTATAAAAAAGGCAGCAAAAAGCCAAAGATTTATTGCTATAGTATGCGCTCCGATATATCTGTCGCCCAGCGCTGCAGCTTCTCGCACTGCAAGAATAAGCGTAATATTAAGTGCAATCGCACGGATAAAAAGATTGAAACTCATTAGCGCCAGGCGCCCCAACTCCCTATGTATTGGAAATCTTGGGATAAGGCTAATATTGGTTTTTAATCGCAGGAGGACCAATGCCATTATGGCCATAACCCCCTGGGAGAGAAGACTGGCCCAGGCGGCGCCCTCCAGGTTTAAAGCAGGAATTATATCGGATATGCCATAAACCAGAATAAAATCTAAAACGATGTTTAACAGGGCCCCTGTAATAGCTATAAGCATGGGCCAATATGTGTTTTGCAATCCTCTGAAAATTCCCATAACGGCAAATACGAAAAGTGTTAATGGAAACCCCCAAACACGAATGGAATAATAAGTAACACAAAATTCTAATATTTTCCCCGAGGCATTTAATAATTCAAAAATCTCCTCTACAATAAATATGGTAGAAAGCAGCAGCAATACGCTAAGAGTTAAGTTAAAAAAAATGGCCTGCGCCGGTAAATTCTTAACCTCATCTAGCTTGCCTGCACCCAAATATTGAGAGATAATTGCAGATATGGCACTTCGGGTTTGCCCAAGGATCCAAATAAGCATGGATAAAAAGGAACCAACGATCCCAACTGCCGCGAGTGATTCCAGACCATATGTTGGAATATTGCCAACAATAGCAGTATCCGTTATAGATAGTACAGGTTCCGCTATACCGGCTATAGTTGCAGGAATAGCTAAGCTATTTATGGTTTTAAAACTTACAACTGTTTTCAAAAATATAATGGATTACAATACGAGCTCATAGCAATAA
>NZ_JBATKE010000206.1:0-5140 GCF_049669105.1 Eudoraea sp. | reverse complement strand
TAAGCAGAAAAACGCTGTCTGTCAATATGTCAATGAACTTTCTTTTCAGTAGATCCTATTCCTTCTCAAAAAAACTTAACCGTGTCTACTGCCCAGCTAAGCGGGTGCAAATATAGAGCACTTTTTTTGCTTGCACAACCCTAAATCAAAAAAAATTATCCTCTAAAAATAATTAATTTATAACCCACTGAAAATGAAGCTCTCACCGTTAAAAATCATTGATAAAATACCCGGATTTTTTAACTAATAATCAATTAGGCACAAAATAATATCCTGATAATACAGCAGACAAAAGTCAGACCTACAATGTGAACCCGTATTTATTTGCAGTTTTAATATATAATTAGTAGAAGAAATTCCAGACCAACCCAAAACGTATTACAAAATCTCGATATGGGTAATCAGGGGCAGCATAAAAAGTATTCCCTGTAAATGAAGAATTAAAATGTTCTGCTTTAAGATATATCCTTGCAGTTCTGACTTTTGCATTTATAAAAAAGTCTAATAATGGAAATGCTCCAAGTTCCTCCCGGTTCTGGGTATAGAATTCTGCCAGTAAAGGATTATAAGCGTCCATATTATAACTGCTAAAATACTTAAAGGTTATTCCCGTTTGTAAGAACATTGCCTTCTTGAAAACATGCTTGGTAAAATAAAGCGTATTTCTTGTGACAAATGTGGGTAGATTTAATACTTCATTATCCTGAGTGACATTCTGATACATAATGGTATTGCTCAATGCCCAGTCTCCAAATTTAAATTCTTTAAAATATCTAACTTTTAAGTAATTTACGCTATTCGCTTCCTGAAATGGTTTTATATAAGCATTCTCCAAATTGGCATCAGCTTGTTCATCATTTGCAAGAGAAGTAAAATAAGTATAATTGTCTGTTGTTGTGTATTTTGCGCTTATATTACCCCATACCTGTGATTCCAGATTAAATTGCAGACTGCTCAGACGTTCTTTTTCAAAGTTTTGAGTGTTGTACCAATTGTAGTTTTCATAATCAGACTGATACAATAAGAAATTAAAATCTGGTAATCTGGATGAAGAATGTAAACTGGCACTAATTTTATTCTTTTCATTTATTTGGAAACTGGCTACTGCATCAATAATATTACCTGTTAACTCTCCAGAGATATTGTAAGCGATCCCGCCTTGTAACATAAAACCCCCTATCTGCTTTGAGTATTTTGCACCTATAGCTACTTCTTCCCCTTTCAGTTTATTTGGTATAAAACCTTCATCAGTGGTAATGGTGCTATTGAAAAAATAATTGTAGTTATACAAATTAACAGATGCTTTTAAAACACCCAGGGTTCTGTTAGAAAACTCTGCATTAATCTCATTATACATGGTCTTTAAGTTCGCCCTGTCACTAATAGGGCTTACCAGTGCATCTCCAAAAAATTCGTTTTCAGCATCCTGTTGAAATTTGTAACTCTTGGATTCGTAGGTAAAAGTGTGTCCAAACCCCAGGTAATTAGATTTGGAGCTAACAGAATCAGTTTCATTTTTAAGCAATCTATATTGGTGCTCGAGAAAATATCTTTTCCCAATTAATATATTCTGGGCATCCGTAAAAAAAACATCTATTCTGGACCGATCTTTAAAATCAGGGTCTTTAGATTCAAACTGTAATTCTTTATTAGAAATTCCACCGTTTTCTTCTCCTTCAATTTCCTGAGATGTCCAGTGTGCTCTTAATCTGTAACGCCCATTCTTTGTTACATAATTGGCGGTAGATTTAAAATTTCCAGATTTGACCTGACTCCACTGGTACTTCCCTAAAGACCTGAATCCTTTATATCCTATTGACAAGTTAAATCGTCTTGAGGTGTTAAAGGTCAGCATCGCATCCAACAGCTGACCCTGTTCAAAAGTGGTCTTAAAAAAAAGATCTGTCAATGGAGTGGCCACGTTATAATAGGATATGTCCTCCACCTCATAATAGTTAAAATGTCTTGCTTTAGAACCAATAGTCGGATAAAGGGTATTGCGATCAAGATTGAGACCAAGGTGATTATAAGGCTGACCTACATTGGCAAAAGGCATTAATTCAAAATCATCCCTGCGCAAATAATTGTATTTATATTCCTTGTGTATATTAAGAGTGGTATCTAAGTAAGTGGAGTCTCTTGAGTAAGAAATAATTTTGTAATCCTTGATTGTAATTTCCAGGGTGTCTGTCTTTTTGCTCTTTTTAATTTTTTTCATATTGAACCTGGCGGTGTCATTCACTATGGAAGATGATAAGGAATCATTCTGGGAAAAAAGTGAATGGCTAATAAAAACCAAGAATAACAAAAGGAGATATCTCATTGAAAAACTTTGGTTACAGTTTTTGAAATGCCGGATTCTTATACAAAAGTTTAAAATAATAGAGTAACAACTAATAAATAGATTATTCTGCTAAAGGCAAAAAAATATTATTTGATATTGTCAGCAAAGTTAATTTTTTTGTTCCTAACGAAATGTGAAAGTTTTAATGGACCTAAAACGTTCAAAAAATCAATAGTTCACGAATTATTGATCTAATAAAATACAAATTAGTGTAGTTTGGCAGAATAAATTGAATATTCTTAGTTTTTTCAGGATATTTACAAAAAAAAAATTACATGTTAAGAAAATTAGTAGTTCTTCTTCTGCTAACGAGTGCCTTTTCGTATGCTCAATTTAATGAAAGTGCTCCATGGATGAAAGATTTGAAAAAATCAAAGTCTTCTAATACAATTGCAAGGACTTCAAGTTCCTCAACAGATACCTATACCATTTATGAAATATCCGAAGCATTCAATAAGTATTGGGAAGGTAAAGATATAAACGAAAAAGGAAGCGGTTTTAAACCTTATATGCGTTGGGAAAATTACTGGATGAATTTTGTGGATACTAATGGAAATCTACCTACCTCAGAGCAATTATGGAATGCATGGCAAAAAAAGCAAGCAAACACTATTGGTAAAGCTATCAATCCAGTCAGTAATTGGACATCCATAGGTCCTTCCACACATGGAACTCAGTCAGGAAGTCTCCCGGGACAGGGAAGGATAAATGCAATAGCTGTTGATCCCAACGATGCCAATGTTTGGTATGTGGGTGCTCCGGCCGGAGGCTTATGGAAATCGACAGACGCTGGCAGTAGCTGGACAAATCTATTTGATAATTTTTTACAAATAGGGGTTTCGGGAATAGCTATTGATGCTAACAATTCTAATATAGTTTACATTTCCACCGGAGATGATGATGCAGCGGACTCATACAGTATTGGCGTTTTTAAATCTACAGATGGAGGCATAACCTGGCAAGAAACCGGACTTAATGCATCTACGAATCCCAATATTAATCTTTTAACAAATGAAATCGTAATAGACCCGACGAATTCCAATATTATTTGGGTGGGTTCAAATCGTGGGCTCTGGAAATCAACAGATGCCGGAGTAACGTTTAATAAGCAAACACCACTAAATATTACCGATTTTAAACTTAAACCGGGTGACCCGAATACGGTCCATGCCGTTTCAGTCTCCTCCTACTATAAATCCATCGATGGAGAAACTTTTACCAGAATTGATGATGGTTTACCAGATGATTCAGGCAGGCTGGTAATTGGCGTTAGCCCGGCAGATCCGGAAGTTGTATACATTTTAAGCGCAAATACTCAGAGCAGTAATTTTAGCTACCAGGGATTATACAGATCAGATGATAGTGGCGAAACATTTACTAAAACTGCAAATACTACAGATATTCTGGAGTCTAATCAGGCGTGGTTTGATCTTGCCATTGAAGTATCACCTAATGATGCCGACGAAGTATATATGGGTTGTTTAAATATTTGGAAGAGTACAGACGGTGGGGATAGTTTTGGCCAGCTCAACGAATGGTTTAGTAATACTGCTGCGTATACCCATGCAGATATTCATACCTTAAAATTCTTTAATAACAAATTGTATTGTGGGAGCGACGGGGGCATCTATGTTTCTGAAGACGGAGGGATATCTTTTGAGGATTATACCATAAATGGAATTGCCGTTGGGCAATTTTATCGTATTTCCGTGGCAAAAGATGACTCTGCTAAAATGGTGGGCGGATTACAGGATAATTCAGGATATATACGAAACAATAATGCCTGGAAAGTATATACGGGTGGCGATGGAATGGATTACGAGGTAGATCCCAGCAATAATAATATTGTATATGGTTTTGTTCAATTCGGAGACCCCTTGTTTGTGTCAACCGATTCCGGACAGACTGTGGGCAGAATCGATTCTCCTGCAGGCAGGGGAAATTGGATAACGCCTTTGGCATTAAGTAGTGAAGGAGAGGTATATGCCGGATATGATGCCGTTTACAAATTAAATGGGAATTCCTGGGAGAGGCTTTCCGATGATCTTGGGAATACCCCAATAGATGATTTAGAGGTTGATCCCAATAACCCATTGGTCTTATATGCCGCCGAAGGAAATACCGTCTTTAGAAGTGATGACGGTGGTACAACCTTTACTGAGTTCAATGTATTTGATTCAGGTATTTCAGATATCGCAATAAACACAACGGACGGATCTTTTATCTACGTAACCACATCCAATCGCGTTGGTTTCGCACAAAATCAACAACAAGATTTAAGAGGCGTTTTTAAAGTTCCGGTAGGAGTGGACGGAACAGCTGGCACCGCGGTTGACATCACACTAAATCTGCCAACAGACCAGGCATACTTTGCCATAGTGCATCAGGGTAGAAATGTAGATAATCCTATCTATGTTGCAACCAGTCTGGGTGTCTATAGATTGGATGACACCTTAACAGAATGGGAAGATTATTTTACAGGATTACCCAGTGTCGCCGTAAGTGATCTGGATATAAATCTGGTTGATGGAATTCTTACAGCTTCAACCTATGGAAGAGGAGTATGGCAGTCCCCTATCCCTATTAAAATTCCCGACGATGATATAGAGCTAATATCCATTACACCTGTTCCCGGTACTGTACTTTGCGGGGAATTTGCGCCTGAAATAGTAGTCAAAAATAAAGGTATTAACGACATTACTGAAATTGACGTGGTTTACAGCCTAAATGATGGTGGTGACCAAACTTTTCAGTGGACAGGTACTTTAATTAGCGATGCTGAAACCACCATTACAT
>NZ_JBATKE010000205.1:0-62395 GCF_049669105.1 Eudoraea sp. | reverse complement strand
TTTCTTCCGGTAACCATTTCATACAATAAAAAAGTAACGTGCCCCCCATCTAATGCCGGGATTGGTAATATATTCATGAAGGCCAAAATGATGGAAATCAATGCCGTAGTTGACCAAAATACAGGCCAGTTCCAGGTATCCGGAAACATACCGCCAATAGCAGCAAAACCTCCAACTCCCTTATAGGCTCCAGTTTCCGGGTTAAATATTTTCTTTAGTTGTTTTACGTAACTTACAAGTGTGGTCACCCCCTTATCAATTCCGGCGGGAATAGATTCCATAAAAGTATATTTCCTGGTCTCTAACCTAAAATAGCCCATCTCCTCCATTTGGTCAAAAGGCAGGGCTCCCATAGTAATTCCTATAGTAGCTGAATCACTAATTACCACAGGGATTTGTTCTTCCCTTCCATCCCGACTGACTATAAGGTCAACTTTTCGGTTGGTATAGCGTTCTATTACGGCTTTGGCTTCATCAAAATACCTAATCTTCTGATCTCCAATACCAACTATTTGATCCTTTACTTTCAGTCCCGAATCCTTGTTCGCTGATTCGTCCGGTATGCCACCCACAATAAAAGGAAGCCTGGGACTTATAAATCTAATTTTATCCTCGTCTTCCAACAATGTGGATATGAAATCTACAGGTATCTCCTTTTCAATAGTAGTTCCATCCCGTGCAATGGTTATGGTATTGCCATTGATTATCTCCCCCAAAAGACTATCAAAATTTTCAACTTCTTCCCCATCAATAGCTACAATCCGATCCCCTGTTTGCACCCCTAATTCATCGCCAATGTTCTTTTCCGTAACCCAAATACCATCGCTTAAACTATCCATGGGTATGTACTGGTCTCCATAAGAATAGGCCATTCCAATATAGATGATAACTGCCAGAATAAAATTTACCGTAACACCTCCGAGCATAATAATGAGTCGCTGCCAGGCCGGCTTGGATCTAAACTCCCAGGGCTTAGGTTCTTCCGCCATTTGGGCCGTGTCCATGCTCTCATCAATCATGCCTGCTATTTTAACATAACCTCCCAGTGGCAGCCATCCAATCCCATAAACAGTTTCTCCAATTTTCTTCTTAAAAAGGGAAAATTTAATATCAAAAAAAAGATAAAATTTCTCCACCCGCGTCTTAAATAGCTTAGCCGGGATAAAATGTCCTAATTCATGAAGAACAATTAAAAGTGAAAGACTCAGAAAAAACTGTATGGTCTTTATAAGTATAGGATTCATTTATAGATTTTATAAGTAAAGCGCACAAAAGTACACTTTTAGAAGGTCTTATAAAAAGAAACTATGGTCCCTGGCAGATATTTAAGAAAGTTTTAGCAGCAAACCCATATCAAAGTTTTTGAATGCTATGATTTGCTGCTGTACCTTTGCAAAAAACGGCGAATGCTTTCTTTCTTTAGTAAATACAAATTTTTTGGAATCGTACTTCTTTTGCTTTCTGCGATTATCATTTATTTGTTTTACAATGCGTTGCAACCTAAAAAAGTACTCCCGGTATATCAACCCGCAGATTTTAATTCAGAATTGGTAGATAGTACCCTGGTCCATGTTAAAAAATACCATACCATTGCCGACTTTTCACTTATTAACCAAAATGGCCAGACTATAACGCAGGATTTTTATAAAAACAAAATCTATGTGGCCGACTTCTTCTTTACCACCTGCCCCACTATATGCCCTGTAATGACTGAAAATATGGCCTATTTACAATCCCAAATTGCAAATGACAAGGATGTGCTGCTCTTATCGCATTCCGTTACACCAGATATAGATTCTGTGGCTCAACTTAAAAAATATGCATTAGAAAAAGGGGTTAATGATAAAAAATGGAATTTGGTCACCGGCGATAAAAAACACATTTATGAGCTGGCCCGAAAATCCTATCTGGCAGTAAAAACTGATGGTGACGGTGGACCATTCGATATGATACACACGGAAAACTTTATTTTAATCGATAAAGATCGCAGAATAAGAGGTACTTATGATGGCACCAAAAAAGAGGAAATGGATAAATTACTGCGGGATCTGGAAGTTTTAAAAATGTCTTACCTTAATTAAGGTGTCAATTCCGGTCAAACCCAATCTTCTTATTTTAAGAAATTTCATGTTTTTCTTTTTTTAATATTTGCCCTAATACCTCATCTTTTTCCATTATTTTTGTCCTTACTTAAAATCAATCTAAATAAAAATTGGTTACAACTGTTGCACATTTAAAGCGAGGTGAAAGGGGAATTATTAAAGAATTTACCAAAGGTATGCTGCCTATTAAATTATTAGAATTAGGGTGCCTTCCGGGAAATGAGGTAGAATTGATTCAAATAGCTCCTCTAAAGGATCCTTTATATATAAATGTTAATGGTTCTCATATTGCCATCAGAAGATCCGTTGCCCTTCAAATTGAGTTAGATCTTATAGAAGACAAAGCCACATTATGAGTAAAAATATTAATGTAGCACTTATCGGTAACCCCAATACAGGAAAGACCTCTGTTTTTAACCAATTAACCGGTCTGAATCAAAAAGTAGGTAATTACCCGGGGATAACTGTTGAGAAAAAGGAAGGTGTCTGTAAATTGCCACGAGGCGTTAAAGCTCATATTCTAGACCTACCGGGCACTTATAGCCTAAATACAACTTCCCTCGACGAAAGTGTCGTAGTTGAATTACTTCTCAACAAAAACGATAAGGATTTCCCAGACGTAGCCGTGGTTATTAGTGATGTTGAAAATTTAAAGAGAAATCTGCTTGTTTTCACTCAAATAAAAGACCTAAAGATCCCCACAATTTTGGTCATCAATATGTCGGACAGAATGCCTAAAAAGGGCATTACCCTGGACGTATCTCTCCTTGAAAAAAAATTAAATACCAAAATAGCCCTGGTAAGTACAAGACAAGGTACCGGGATAGAGCGAATTCGGCAATTGATTGCAGATTATAAAAATTTGTCTGTTAAACCTAACGTAGATGCCACGGTCATAGCACCGGAATATTTTGAAAGATTACAACGAACATTTCCTAATGAAGATCTCTATAAGTTGTGGCTTGTAATTACTCAGGATGTCAATTTTATGCCTATTGAGAAAAAGGCAGTACAAGACACCTCTTCATTTACCACAAAGACCAAGGCAGAATTAAAAAGACTGCAACAGAAGGAGACCATTCTCCGGTATCAATTTATAAACGGGGTATTAAAAGAGACGTATAAAATAGACAGGAATGCCGCAAAGGGATTCAGAGCAACAGTAGATAGGATTTTAACCCATAAGATATTCGGTTACTTAATTTTCCTGGTCATACTATTGACCATTTTCCAGGCAATTTACGATTGGAGTAGTATTCCAATGGATTTTATTGACGAGCAGTTTGCAGCTGCAAGCAACTGGATAAAAACATCCTTGCCGCCGGGAGTGTTCACCAATCTTTTAGCAGAAGGGATACTTGCAGGTATTGGAGGAATCGTAATATTCATTCCTCAGATCGCCTTTTTATTTTTGTTTATTGCCCTATTGGAGGAGTCTGGATATATGAGCAGGGTAGTATTCCTTATGGATCGTATTATGCGACCATTTGGTTTAAGTGGTAAAAGTGTAGTTCCATTGATTTCCGGTACGGCTTGTGCTATTCCTGCGGTAATGGCCACTCGCAATATTGAAAACTGGAAGGAACGTCTTATTACCATTTTGGTAACCCCCTTTGTAACATGTTCTGCAAGACTTCCGGTATATCTCATCATTATTGCATTGGTTATTCCTGAAGGTAGAATTGTAGGTCTGAGTTATCAGGCACTCACACTTACCTTGTTGTACTTAATTGGGTTTGGGGCCGCAATTGTATCTGCCATGATTCTCAACAAAGTTCTGAACATAAAAAGCAGTTCATTTTTTATGGTAGAAATGCCAAGTTATAAGTTACCTCTTTTGAAGAATGTGGTGTATACGGTTATTGAAAAGACCAAAAGTTTTGTTTACGGTGCAGGTAAAATTATCCTTGCAATTTCTATAATTTTATGGTTTTTGGGCTCAAATGGCTACTCTTCCAACTTTAAAAATGCCGACGAGATAATTAATGAAAAAATTGATGCCGAAGGTTTTACCAAGTTCAATACTAGCAGCATTCAAAATGAATTGAGTGATTATGAATCTTTTCTGAGGGATAGAAAGACCCAAATTACTAATGACGCAATAAGTGATTCATTAAAACAAAAAGAACTTATTCTAATTCAAAAAGCACGTAAACAGGAAATAGCAGGTTTCAAACTTGAAAATTCATATATAGGCACTATTGGGAAGGCAATTGAACCTGCAGTGGCCCCTTTAGGTTACGACTGGAAGATAGGTATTGCGGTATTGACTTCTTTTGCTGCACGGGAAGTTTTTGTTGGAACTTTGGCTACTATATATAGTGTGGGCAACGACGAGGAGGATACTATTAAACACAGGATGGCCTCTGAAATAAATCCCACTACCAAAAAACCCTTATTTGATCTGGCCTCTGGTATTTCACTGCTCCTTTTTTATGCCTTTGCCATGCAGTGCATGAGTACCCTTGCCATTGTAAAGCGTGAGACTAATAGCTGGCGATGGCCTATGGCTCAATTAGTGTTTATGAGCGTTTTTGCGTATATTGTAGCTTTAATTGCCTATCAGGTTTTGAAATAAAATGAGTGTACTACAACCCATATTGGTTTATCTGACTTTAGCTATTGCCATATTTTATATAGCCAAAAAGTACTTCCTGCCCAAGCGTTTATTTTCTTCCAAAAAAGTAACCAAAGGTTCATGTGCACAGGGCAATTGCGGATGTCATTAAGATTATACCATATTTGCAATAAAGGAATAAAACAGCAACCCCCAGCCTATTATCAACAGCAGTCCACCCAAAGGAGTAACAGGTCCTAAAATTTTCAAGGATTTCCCCTTTGAGGCACCTATAGATAGTGCATATATACTAAAGGAAAAAAGAAAGGTGCCTATGATAATGCAGTAGGCCATATTTTTCTCCAAAGCTGTGGTGAAACCCAGATTAAATCCCAGAACAAGCAACAAAATAGCATGGTACATTTGATACTTTACACCCGTTTCAAAACTTTTGAGTTGCGCTTCCGAGAGTGATTTCTTTAAGGCATGGGCTCCAAACGCACCAAACACAACAGCTAGTAAACCAAATGAAGCACCTAGTAATTGAACGATTAAAATAGTTTCCATATAATTTTTAAATATACAGATAGTCCGGGAATACTTCAAAGGATTATTTATTCAATAAATGAAAGAAATATGAAATAAATTTTATTAAAGAGAAACCTGGATTTTTTTATCACCCTCTACTTTGAACGCGCATTCACTATATTTTGGAGGCCCAAATGTTTTCATCTTTCCAATTGAAAAACAAATAGGTTCTTTTGGTATTCCGATCCAGTTAGTATCCAATTCGTCATCACCATCTTCATCATGAAAAATTGCCAGTGCATATTCCCCATCCGGTAAATCATCAATTATTACCAATGTATTCCCTAATTCCGCTTTACTGCTGCCTCCTGAAAACATTTTATCTGAATCCAAAAAACTATCCGAACTATCGTATACTGCAACAAGTACACTGCCGTTATTGCTTTTAACCCCGGTTACGTCTACCGAAAGTTTATTCTGAGAAAACATGATAAAAGGCAAAAGCAGCAGATTTAGGAAAAATAACTTCATTAGAATAAATTATTTGTTTTGTACTAGGAAACTCTGTTTTACTGAATTAATTGTATCTCTTGGGTATCTATTTTTTCTTCGAGGTAAAGATATAGCTCTTTTGTTTTAACTGAATCAGATAAATTGATAAAAAGCAGAAGGGAATCGTTGTAGGTTAATCTGATTTTTGGATGGTATAAGTTGTCTACATAAACATAAACGAGTTTTTCTTCATTCAGGGAATCTTTAAAAATCCCTTTTTCCTTTTCCCAGGCCGAAAAACCATTTTTACGATCCAAAGAGGGGATTTTGCTTACCATTGATACTTCATTCATCCTATTAAACGGTAGCTCCATATAATATACTCCGGATAAAATCTCAATTCTATCGGGTTTTTTCCATATCCAATTTTTATAATGTGCTAAAAAACTTAAGATACAGACAATTACAGTTAGGACTATAAGTAAATTCCAAAACCAATGCCTTTTTTTTCCTTTCATAAGCTAGTCATTTTGACTTTCTTGCCTGTATTTCTCAAACCATGCCAGGGTATGCGCAATTTTTGTAATTAAATTACTTGGTCTGCTCGCAATACCATGACCCGCGCCGGGGATCTCCACCAACACGGTTTCAATTTTCCTTAATTTTAAGGCGTGATAAAGCTGTTTGGCTTCACTTGGGGGTGTTCTTAAATCTTCCATTCCAACCATTACCATTGTTGGGGTTTCTATATTACCAACGAGAGACAAGGGAGAAAATTTCCAATAGCCTTCAAAATTTTCCCAGGGTTGACCCGGATACCGAGAATTGGCATACCCAAAATAGTTATCTGCAACCAGGGTTTTGCTTATCCAGTTCATCACCGGTTTTGCTACCACTGCAGCTTTGAACCTGTTGTTTTTACCAATTATCCATGCAGTCATAATACCCCCCGCACTTCCCCCTGTAACATACAGTTGATCTTCATGAGCAATTCCTTTATTTATACAATAATCAACTCCATCCATAACATCATGGTAGTCGTCACCCGGGTAATTATTGTATAACAGATTTCCAAATTCCTCCCCATAGCTTGTGCTTCCCCTGGCGTTAGGATAAAAAACTATATAACCTGCCGCTGCATATAGTTGCATCTCCGCCGAAAACCTGTCCCCATAGTTAAGAACCGGTCCTCCGTGATTTTCAACCAGAAATGGATATTTTTTGTTCTCGTCATAATTTGGCGGGTAGACCACCCAGCCTTGAAGTTCTCTCTGATCCACAGAGGATTTGTACCAAACTTCTTCAACATTACCCAACATCCTATAGTCAAAAAGAGCTTTATTAAGAGCAGTAATCTTATTTGTTCTTTTAGACTTTGAACTCATTGTCGCTAGCTCAGCCGGGTAATCAGGTCTGCTTTGTGTATAGGCGATCGCGCCTTCTTTAGATACGCTAAAAGATCCGCCGGCATAGGGCCGCCCTATGGAAGTGCCTCCGAGATCATCTGCCAGTTTGGTAATTTTCCCATCTAATGAAATATAGCCAACTTTGGTGTTTCCTTTATCATCATATGAAATATAGAGTCCTGTATTCTTTGCATCCCAAATCATACCCGAAATACTCCTGTCAAGATCTTTAGATAAAAGCCTGCCCTCTGTACCATCAGTTTTCATAATATGTAATTGTTCAACCTGATACGTTTGTACTTTATCCTGAAATCCTAAATAGGCGATATATTTCCCATTTGGTGATACAGCCGGGTTACTATCGGGCCCCTTCCTTTCAGTTAAGGCCTTTATACGGCCTGTTGCAACCTCCACTTCATATATCTCACTGTTTCGAAAATCATATTCCCAGTTCTCCGTTCTATTTCCCGAGAAAAATATTTTATTCCCATCTGCAGACCATGAAAGCTTTCCTCTATGGTGGTAATCATCCGCCGTCACCTGCCTAATTGCTCCTCCTTGAGCCGGAATTACAAAGATGTGATTAAAGCCAGGCTTTATATAACCCCGCCCATCTGCCTCATGATATAACCGATCTGTAATTCTTGGCTTTTCAGCCCATTTTGCTCCTTCAGGTTTCTTAGGGATTTTTGCAATTACCGGAGGTTCTTTTTCAACATTCATAGAAAATGCCAATTGGTCGCCTTTAGGTGACCATGTTAATGCACTTGGACTAAATGGTAGTTGGCTGATTTTTGCCAACTTCCCGCTATCTAACCAATACATAAAAATCTCAGAACCTTCATCGGTTGTGCTAATAAATGCAATCCTATCTCCATTTGGAGACCATCGGGGGCTTTGTTCACTCACTTCGTGTGACGTGAGCTTTTGATTTCCCGAACCATCAGAATTAATTATCCAAAGGTTACCATCGGCCTTATCTTTCATAATGTCAAAACCCATCCTCCTATAAGCTATCCGGGTACCATCTGGAGCTATTTGCGGATCAGAAACATATTCAAGTTTAAAAACATCCAGGTAACTAAAGTTTTGTTTTTGAGCATACGTCTGAAATCCAATAAATAATAAAATTGTAACATAACATATTTTCCTAAGAATCATAGAATAAGATTTTGAAATACTTTTTAAACTTAATCATTAACATGAACTAAAACAATTTACAGGCAAGCCTTTATTTTGAGGATTAATTTGAAAGAAAAACAAGTCTGAATGTGTTAAAATTATTGATCAAAATTAGTATCTTTATAGTTACGACCAAATTTTAAGAGACAATCAAAACTTATGTTTTCAAATTAAGCTCTTTACATAATACAAGCACCAAATGTTTTTACCGGAAGATCTTCTTAACGCCAAAAAGAGAAAAGACCTAATTGCCATAGCCAATCAAAAGGAACTGGATATTTCCAGGGTACTTAATAGACTTCGGTATGAAGAAGAACTAAGACTTTTACAGATAGAATTAGTAAACTTACAGCGGTGGGTAATTAAAAAAAAACTTAGAGTAGCAATAATTTTTGAAGGCAGGGACGCTGCGGGTAAAGGAGGTGCTATAAAACGTTTTACCGAACACCTTAATCCCAGGTCAATGAGAGTTGTTGCACTTTCTAAACCTACCGACGTAGAAGGGGGTCAATGGTATTTTAGGAGATATATTAAAGAACTTCCAAATCCCGGTGAGATTGTTTTTTTTGATAGGAGTTGGTATAACAGAGCGGTAGTTGAACCCGTAATGGGCTTTTGCAATAAGCAAGATTATAAGCAATTTATGGTCCAGGTTCCGGGGTTTGAACATATGCTCTATGAAGATGGTGTTCAGCTTATAAAATTTTGGTTTTCTATTTCCAAAAAAGAACAAAAAAAGCGAATAGAAAGTCGGTTATTAAATCCTTTAAAAAAATGGAAATTTAGTCCGGTAGATAAAAAAGGACAGGCTTTGTGGGATAAATACAGTTCTTATAAAGAACAAATGTTTTCCAAAACGCACACTACTTTCAGTCCATGGATAATTGTTAAGGCTAACAGCAAAAAGACTGCCCGTCTTGAGAGTATTCGTTATGTACTTTCCAGGTTTGATTATACGCGAAAAACAAAACACAAAACTAGCATATTACCAGATCCTAACATCGTTCTCCGGTATTACAGGCATATTGAACAAATTGACATATAGAAAATGACACCAAAGGACACAAAACATATTCAACTTAGCGAAGATGAAATTTTATTGCTTAACTCTCCTATTGGGTTGAAAAGTCTATTATCCGATAAGAAGACTAATGTTGAAAAGGCCTTGCGATTAACGAAGCACGAACTAAAAATTAAAGAGCTTCAAACAGAACTTATTAAGCTTCAAAATTGGGTAATAGCAAAAAATAAGAAAATAGTGGTAATTTTTGAAGGCCGCGATGCAGCCGGCAAAGGCGGGGCCATAAGAAGAATCACCGCATATATTAATCCGAGGCAATACCGGATAGTGGCCTTGCCCCAACCAACCGTCGAAGAGCGGGGGCAATGGTATTTTCAGCGCTATGTAAACAAACTTCCAAAACCAGGTGAAATGGTCTTTTTTGACCGAAGTTGGTATAATCGGGCTGTTGTTGAACCCGTTAACGGTTTTTGCACAAAACAACAGTATCAGAATTTCATGAAACAAGTGAATAGTTTTGAAAGAATGATTATGGATTCTGATACATATTTAATAAAATTCTATTTTTCCATTACGAAGGAGGAACAAGCTTTTCGGTTTAAGGAAATTAAATCCAATCCGTTAAAAAAATGGAAAATGACTGCCGTTGACCGCAAAGCCCAGGAGCTGTGGGATGAATACACCGAGTTCAAGTTAAAAATGTTTGAACACACAGATTTAAAACAATCTCCCTGGATAATTATAAACGCCGATAGAAAAACCGACGCGAGAATTAAAGCCCTGAGTTATATCATAGACACTATCCCCTATGAAATCGTTGAGGAGGAGGAGGATTAATTAGAATATTCCAGATTATCGTATATTTACTCAAGGATTATGATGGTAAAACTAGTTTCCATAACAGCTTCTTTTCTTATTCTTATACAAAGTTTCAACATTTGTATCAGTGATCTTGTTGATCTTAGTGAATTAATAGAGCATGCCAAATTTCATTCTGAGAAATATGGAGATAACTTGTTTGTCTTTATTTCCAAACATTATGGAGAGCTTGAAGCAGACCATTCTAAAAAACATCAGGAAGAAAAACAAGAACACGAAGAATTGCCATTTCAGCATCAGCCCCATATGACCTTGCTTTCCGCTTTTATGATAAAGGATTTACAAGCTTATCATATTAAACCCATCGACGATTTGGTAACTTCAGCTACAGATTTCTTTTATCAGGCTTCATATTCTAATTGCGAGAAAGAAGCCCCTTTCCAACCCCCCCGCGTGGTATAATTCATCTTGGTTTATTTTTTTCGCAGGCATGATTTTCCTTACTAATTATGCATGATTATCAATCATTATTCCATGGATTATGTTATCACGTATTATAGAATTCAGTATTAAGAAGAAGTTTATTATCCTCTTATTCACCCTAATTTTAATTGGATTTGGGCTGTATTCCCTAACCCAGATATCTATTGGTGCCGTTCCGGATGTTACTAATAATCAGGTTCAGGTAATTACCACTTCGAGAAGTCTATCTACCCAAGACATGGAGCAGTTTATTACCTATCCTGTTGAGCTTGAAATGGCGAATTTACCCGGTGTTCTGGAAATCAGGTCTATTTCTAAATTTGGACTTTCGGTAGTTACAATTGTCTTTGAAGATAAAATGGGAACATATCTGCCCCGTCAGTTAATTGCCGAAAAGATTAAATCAGCTTCGGAGAAAATCCCTGAAGGTTTCGGTAGCCCGGAAATGGGGCCTATTACTACTGGACTAGGAGAAATCTATCAGTATATCCTTGATGTAAAACCAGATTATAAGGGGAAATATTCGACGGCAGACTTAAGAACTATTCAGGATTGGGTGGTAAAAAGACAACTCTCGGGTATTCCAGGTGTTGTTGAGGTTAATACCTGGGGAGGCTTTTTAAAACAATATGAAGTTGCAATTAGTACGGAAAAACTAAACGCGATGAAAATCACCGCAAAAGAGGTCATAAATGCCCTGGAATTGAATAATAGTGTTACAGGTGGTGGTTATATCGAAAAAGTAAATCAGGCCTATTTTATACGTGGCGAAGGCTTAGCCGCTTCATTGGAAGACATTGAAAACATTGTAGTAAAAAATGAGAATTCAATCCCAATCTACATAAAAGATGTGGCTAAAGTTGGATTCGGAAGTGCCACTCGTTTTGGCGCTATAACAGCCAATGGTGAGGGTGAAAAGGTTTTGGGGCAGGTAATGATGCTTAAAGACGCAAACTCCAAAAAGGTTATTGATGCTGTTAAAGAACGAGTTTCAACCATCTCAAAAACATTACCTGAAGGAGTGCAAATCAACGCCTTCCTGGATAGAAGTGAGCTTATAAATAAAACAACCTTCACGGTGAGTGAAAATTTGATTTTTGGCTGTCTTATCGTAATTTTTGTTGTGGTCCTGCTATTGGGCAATTTACGATCAGGTTTAGTGGTAGCCTCCGTAATTCCGCTTAGTCTACTATTTGCTATTTTTATGATGTACCTTTTTGATGTTGACGCAAATTTGATGAGCTTAGGTGCCATCGACTTTGGAATAATTATAGATGGCGCTGTAATAATAGTTGAATTCATTGCATTTCAAATCACCGGAAAACGCGATGAGATGAGTAAATTATCTCGTTCTGAAAAAATAAAATTAACAGATAAAATAACCTACCAAGGGGCCTCCAAGATGATGAATTCTGCGATTTTTGGACAGTTAATCATCCTGATTGTTTTTATTCCCATTCTTTCACTAAGCGGAGTTGAAGGTAAAATGTTCCGGCCTATGGCATTAACATTTAGTTTCGCTCTTATTGGTGCAATGATCTTGTGTTTCTCTTATGTTCCGGTAATGGCTTCCTTGTTTATAAAACCCTCTGATACTTCTAAAAAGAACATTTCCGTTCAATTAATGCGCTGGCTCAATAAATCTTTTGATCCGGTAATCCGGTGGGGATTTAGGCGCAAAAAAATAGTGTTAAGTCTTGCGGCCTTAATCCTATTTTTAACTATACCACTTTTTATATCTCTAGGCGGTGAATTTGTACCCACATTGGATGAGGGTGATTTTGTTATACAGCCGGTTCTAAAAACAGGTACATCGCTTAGTAAAACGGTAGAAACCACAACGAAGATTGAGCAAATTCTACTTAATGAATTTCCGGAAGTAAAACAGGTAGTAACTAGAATTGGTGCAGCGGAAGTCCCTACGGACCCTATGTCTATGGAAGAAAGTGATGTCATTATAATTTTAAATTCAAAAAAAGAATGGGTATCGGCTAACTCTAAGGATGAACTGGCCAATAAATTCAAAGAGGCTCTTTCAATACTACCCGGCATAGAAGTAGAATTTACTCAGCCCATTGAAATGAGGTTTAATGAATTAATAACAGGTGTTAAGGCAGATATTGCCATAAAAATCTTTGGTGAAGATTTGGAAATTCTCAGCAAAATAGGCAATCAAATAAAATCGTTAATTGAAAATGTGAACGGGGCTGCTGATATAACTGTCGAAAAAATTATTGGCCTTCCTCAAATGAATGTCAGATACAAACGTGAAAAAATTGCACGTTATGGGCTGAATATCAAGGAACTGAATGATATGATTGCTATGGGATTTGCCGGGAAAAAAGTGGGTAGTATTTACGAAGGCGAAAAGCGGTTTGATTTAGTGGTCCGACTAGCTAATGATAACAGGCAGGATATTGACAATCTTAAGAATTTATTTGTTGATCTCCCTTCCAATGGTAAGATTCCCCTTAGTGAGCTTGCCGATATCTCCTATCAAAAAGGAGCTGCCAAAATATCCCGGGATGACACCAAAAGGAGAATCGTGGTAGGCATTAATGTCCGTAACCGCGATTTACAATCGGTGGTAGATGATGTCCAAAACTTAATAAATGACCACATAACGCTACCTGCCGGATATTCCATAAGTTATGGTGGTCAATTTGAAAATCTGCAAAGCGCGAAATCAAGATTAATGGTAGCGGTACCTATTGCTCTGGCATTAATTTTTGTGTTGCTTTATCTGGCTTTTAAATCCATTAAAGAAACCTTAATAATTTTTACGGCAATTCCCCTGGCATCTGTTGGAGGAGTATTGCTATTATGGATAAGAGACCTTCCCTTTAGTATTTCTGCAGGAGTGGGTTTTATTGCCCTTTTCGGTATTGCTGTTCTAAATGGTATTGTATTAATAGAACATTTTAAAGAATTAAAACTAGAAAAATTTGAAAGCATGGAAGCGCTAATTATTCAAGGCACAAAAGACCGGTTGAGAGCTGTATTACTAACTGCATCTGCAGCTGCTTTGGGGTTTTTACCAATGGCAATATCCACAAATGTTGGAGCTGAAGTACAGCGTCCTTTAGCAACCGTTGTGATAGGCGGCCTGGTAAGTGCCACCTTTTTAACACTAATTGTGCTCCCGGTATTATATAGCATATTTAATAAACCAGGAAAACTTGAACTAAAAAGACTTCTAAAAAAGAATAATTCTAATGCTCTTCTTATCGCAGCAATTCTTTTTACACCTGTTTTAAGTGCACAGGAAAGTGGTTTAACCCTAAGCGGATTAATGGAAATTGCATTGGAAAACAACGCAGGCCTCAAAGCAGAGTCATTAAAGGTTGACAAGTCTGACGCCATGATATCCAGTGCTTTCAGCTTTGACAAGACCCGGGTTTATTACGAATATGACCAAAATAACCTCGCCATCAATGGTGAACCCATAAACGTTTTTGGAGTACAGCAGGATTTTCTTTTCCCAACAGTTTATTTCTCGAAAAAGAAAGTAAATAAGGCCGGTTATAATTTAGAAGCCAGTGCGTATGAAATCCAAAAGAAAAGATTGAAAAAGGAGGTCACAGCCAGATTTTATGACTATCAATATGCAATAGAGAAGGAATTTATTTATAAACAAATAGATAGTCTGTTTAGAAATTTTGCGACCATCGCTGAACGACGTTTTGAACTTGGAGAAACCAATTACCTGGAAAAAATAACCACTCAATCCAGACAAAAACAGATTCAAATCAAATTAGATGAAGCCGAACAAGATGTTGTCCTGGCCTATGTAAATTTAATTAAAATGGTTCAGGTTGAGGACAGCATTAAAATTGGAATGGCCGCACAAAAGAAAGTTACATTGAGTCCTGTAGGGTTCGAAAATAGTATAGAATTAGAATATTATTCTAATAGAGTAAATCTTTTTGATACCGAACGTAAATATGAAAAACAGCTTTTATTACCCGATCTGAGTTTGAGCTATTTTCTGGGATCGAACAGCAATCTGAATCAAAATTTATATGGCTATTATCTGGGTCTTAAAATTCCATTGTTGTTTTTTGGTCAATCTTCTAAAATTAAGGCATCCTCCATTGCCCGTGATATTGCAGTTGAACAATCAAAGGAGTATGAAGTTCAATTAAATAATGAATATATGGCCCTTAATGCCGAATTAATTAAGCAGGAAAAGGCCTTAAAATATTATGAAGAGGAGGGCACAGTTATATCTGATGAAATTTTAAAAACGGCTACCCTGAGTTTTAAAAA
Source organism: Eudoraea sp. (assembly GCF_049669105.1). Classification (NCBI taxonomy): domain Bacteria; kingdom Pseudomonadati; phylum Bacteroidota; class Flavobacteriia; order Flavobacteriales; family Flavobacteriaceae; genus Eudoraea; species Eudoraea sp. The sequence goes on along the minus strand of NZ_JBATKE010000205.1, from coordinate 47,536 downwards.
CGGTGAAATCAACTATTTCCAGTATATCCTTAGTCTTGAAAATGCCTATGAGATTAAACTGGATTACTTAAATAGCCTTAATGATTACAATCAAACCGTTATTGCCATTAACTATCTAACTTATTAAAAACTTAGTCATGAAACGTATTTTATATTATTTCATTCAATTCATATTTGTAATCAGTATTTTGAACTGTAAAAATGTAGAACCTGAACATAGAACAGACGTTCAGGAGGATCTAAATCCTGAAGATACTGTTATTGAACTTTCTAATGAACAATTCGAAGAAAACGCCATGACAATAGGTAGTCTGGAAGAAAAATCTTTTCCTGAATTAGTTCAGGCCAATGGATTAATTGATGTGCCTCCTGCAAACAGAGCAGTAGTGAGTGCAACCATGGGTGGTTATGTTAAAAATACGCATTTATTAATCGGAGATCGAGTAACCAAAGGGCAAGCATTGGTTACTATTGAAAATCCGGATTTTGTGGCCTTACAACAAGAATATTTAGAGATAAAGGAACAATTGACCTATTTGAAATCTGAATATGAGCGCCAACAAATATTGATTAAAGAAAACATTTCATCACAAAAAAGTTTTTTAAAAGCTGAAAGCGACTATAAAAAAGCAGAAGCCACTTACAAGGGGCTTCGAAAACAATTAGATCTGCTCAAAATTTCCCCTTCAGATGTTGAAAAGGGTATTATAAGTACTACCTCCACATTAAATGCCCCCATTAGTGGTAGCATTACCCAGGTTAATGTATCTCTGGGGATGTATGTTTCGCCTGCAACTCCTATCATTGAAATTGTAGATAATGACCATATCCATTTAGAATTGTCTGTTTTTGAAAAGGATATAATGAGGCTTCATAAAGGGCAGGAAATTACCTTTGAAATACCGGAAGCATCATCCGAAGTATATACCGCAGAGGTCTATTTAATAAGCACATCCATAGAAGAAAACAGAACGGTAAAAGTACATGGTCATCTTAAAGATCTTGAAAAACATAATTTTCTGACAGGCATGTTCGTCCACGCAACTATCATTATTTCAGATAATGTGACCATGAGTATTCCTTCGGAGGCAATTGTATCCAGTGAGGGCACATCATACCTCCTATTACTCGAATCCAAAAAAGAGGAGGTGTATAATTTCAAACCGGTAAAAGTGGAAGTAAGTGCAGTATATAATGGTTACACCTCCATAAAGAATGCGAATGACTTTCCTGCCGATTCAAAGTTTTTAACGAAGGGTGCATTTACCTTAATGGGCGAATGATAAAATGCATAAAATATTTATAGCAGAGTAAATTAACTTAACCCCACATCTAAGGCCATCATAATAATAAAACCTCCAATAAAGCCCATTGTGGCTATATCAGTGTATTTATCCTGTTGCGTCTCAGGGATTACCTCTTCCACAACAACAAAAATCATCGCTCCAGCCGCAAAAGATAAGGCATAAGGCAGAATAGGCTGGAAAGTAAGTACTGCCCATGCACCCAAAACTGCGGCTATGGGCTCTACCATAGCAGAAGCTTGTCCGTAGGTAAAACTTTTAAGTCGGCTCAACCCTTGTCTTCTTAATGGCATGGCCACTGCAAAACCTTCGGGAAAATTTTGCAGGCCTATCCCAAGTGCCAAAGCTACTGCTCCACCTATATTTGCTCCTTCAAAACCGGCAGCAACTCCTCCAAAGAGCACCCCCACTGCTAGACCTTCTGGTATATTATGCAGGGTTATTGCCAGGGTGAGCAGGGTTGTTCTATGCCATGGTGTTTTTATCCCTTCGCTTTCTTTAAAATTAATATGTATGTGCGGCAAAACCTTGTCCAATCCATAAATGAAAACAGCACCAAGCAAAAATCCCACCGCCGCCGGTATGACTTTAACAAAACCTTCTCCCGGGCTCAATTCAATTCCCGGAGCCAGCAGACTCCAAAAACTTGCAGCAACCATTACGCCACCGGTAAAGCCCAGCATACCATCAAGTACAGCCCTGTTCATAGTCTTAAAAAAAAAGACCAGACCGGCACCTAATGCCGTAAGACCCCACGTAAAAAGGGTCGCGTAAAAAGCAGCCAAAATAGGATTTATTGATTCAAAATAACTAATGACATTATCTATCATAACTTGATCTTTTTAACGTATAAGTTAGAAGCTATTTGCTGGGAAAGCTGTAATTCCTTCTGGTCAATAAGAATGCGCAATGAATTATCAAACTCTTCTTTTTCAACAATCTTCATTTTATTTCCAAGAGCTATATTGTTTTTATCAAGGAACCTTAAAAATACGGCCGATGAATCTTTTACCCCCACACATATTGCTGAAGAACCTATGGGAATTTGACTTAATAGTTGATTATCTCGCTCCATGAACTCACCATTTTTACCGGGAATTGGATCTCCGTGCGGATCAAACTTTGGAAAATTTAGCAGTTCATCAAGCTTATCAATTAGTTTTTCACTTTCAATATGTTCTAGTTGTTCAGCTATTTCATGTACTTCATCCCAGGTAAAACCTAATTTTTCTACTAAAAAAACCTCCCATAATCGATGTTTTCTTATAATCGATAAGGCCGTCTTAACACCAAGGGGGGTCAGTGATACCCCCTGATACTTTTTGTAATGAACGAGGCCTTTTCCTGATAATTTTTTCATCATGTCCGTCACAGAAGACGGTTTAGTTTCCATCTTTTCTGCCACAGCATTGGTTGAAATAACCCCCTCATTACCAATACCAAGATGAAATATAGCTTTTATATAATTTTCCTCAGAATGGGTCATAAAAAACATTTTAACAAAAATACATTTTTATTTGTAAAAACATATTTTTAGTTTTATCTAAATTATATATTTGGTATATGAAATATATTGCCGTTCATATTTCTTTAAAGATAGTCCCATTCGTGATTGCAAGTATCATGGGGATGTCTACTATATATTCTCAGCAGAATACTATAAAAGGTATTATTATGGAGGGGAAAATACCGGTGCCTTTTGCCAATATACACCTTCAGGGAACAAATCTTGGTACATCTTCAGATAGGAACGGCGAGTTTACCATTGACAACATTCCCGATGGCAATTATAAAATCAAAGCTTCTTCTATGGGGTACACTAGTTTTTACAAGCAAGTTGCTTTGGCTAATAATAAGACGCTGATACTTACTATCGTACTTAATAGTTCATCCGAGCAATTGGATGAAATGGTGGTTACAGGCACTTTAAAACCGGTAAAAAGATTGGAAAGTCCAGTCCCTGTAGAGGTATATAAACCCACATTTTTTTTAAAAAATCCTACTTCAAGTATTTTTGAATCCCTTCAAAACATCAATGGTGTAAGACCCCAGATTAATTGTAATGTCTGTAATACAGGAGATATTCACATTAACGGCCTCGAAGGACCATATACACTTGTCTTAATAGATGGTATGCCCATTGTAAGCGGATTGGGTACTGTATATGGACTGTCTGGAATACCCAATTCCCTCATAGAACAAATTGAAATTGTTAAAGGCCCCGCTTCTACTTTATATGGGAGCGAAGCTGTAGGTGGACTTATTAATATAATTACAAAAAATGCGCTGAGCGCCCCCACTTTTGCAGCCGACAGTTTTATGAGTGGCTGGGGTGAATACAACCTTGATATTGGCTCCAAAATTGAAATTGGAAATAATTCTGACTTATTGTTAGGTTTAAACTATTTCAAATACGACAACCCAATTGATAACAATGGAGATAATTTCACAGATTTAACACTTCAGGATCGCATCTCTTTCTTCCAAAAATGGAGTTTAAATCGGGAGTACAACCGTATTTTTTCGTTGGCTGGCCGCTTTTTTTATGAAGACAGATGGGGTGGTGAAATGCAATGGACGCCAGAATTCAGGGGTGGGGAAGAAATATATGGTGAAAGCATCTACACAAGAAGATGGGAAATACTGGGTAAATATCAATTGCCAGTTAAAGAAAATATTCTGCTTTCGGTTTCTTACAATGACCACAGTCAAAATTCTGTATATGGCGCGATACCTTATCTGGCAGATCAGCGCATTGGTTTTGGGCAATTAACCTGGGATAAGGTATTTGCAAAGCATGATCTCCTTGTTGGAAGCGCAATTAAATACAATTATTATGATGATAATACCCCTGCAACTTCAGGATTAGCCGGGAATAATGAAGACATAGTTTGGATTCCCAGCCTTTTTGTTCAGGATGAGGTAAAATTTTCAAAAAAACATTCCTTACTTGCAGGTATCCGCTATGATTATGACAAAAGACACGGTTCCATAGTTACACCAAGATTAGCCTATAGGTGGAAACTTACAGACAACGACATTATCCGATTAAATACAGGTACCGGTTTTCGGGTGGTCAACCTTTTTACTGAGGAACATGCCGCTTTAACCGGCGCCCGGGATGTAATCATTACTGAAGATCTGAAACCTGAGCGTTCCATTAATGTAAATCTTAATTACCTTAAAAAAATATATAGTAACGATGGGACATTTATTGCTTTGGATGCCTCAGCCTTTTACACCTATTTCAATAATGTTATACTACCCGATTATGATACAGATCCCAATTTAATAATCTACGAAAATTTAGATGGTAAATCTGTTTCCAAAGGCATTAGTGCGAACCTGGACATGGTATTCCCTGCCGGACTGAAAATACTTTTAGGAGCTACTTTAATGGATGTAAGTAACACACAAAACGGTATCACCCAACGGCAAATCTTAACCGAAAGTTTTAGTGGAACCTGGAGCGTATCTTATGATTTCAGAGCTCTAAATCTTACCTTTGATTACACAGGTAATCTATATGGGCCCATGCGCCTGCCTCTTTTGAGCGAGCTCGATCCCAGACAGGAATATTCTCCCACCTGGAGTATTCAAAATATCCAATTTACTTATTCCGGCATAAAAGATTTTGAATTTTACGGGGGTATAAAAAACTTGTTGGATTGGACTCCCAACAGGGGCAATCCGTTTATTATAGCAAGGGCCAATGACCCCTTCGATAAGAATGTTCAATTTGACAATTCAGGAAATGCCATACCAACAGCAGACAACCCATATGGTCTTACTTTTGATCCCACTTATGTGTATGGGCCAAATCAGGGAATGAGAGGATTTATAGGAATGCGCTACCGTTTGAATTAAAGTACCTGATTTACTTGAATTGTAATTTGTACTTTTGATCTTTTTCTTATTTGTGCAGACAGACTACGACTATATTATTATTGGTGCAGGTGCAGCAGGCTTAATGCTAGCTGATGCCTTTGGAAGCGATCCTTATTTTAAGGATAAAACTGTTCTATTAATTGACAGGGATGCTAAAAAGACTAATGACCGGACCTGGTGTTTTTGGGAAAAGGGTACGGGTGACTTTGATAAAATTATCAGTAAAAGCTGGAGCCAAATTCAATTTGAAGGGGAAAGTTATAAGGCTAATCACGAGATAGCACCCTATACCTACAAAATGTTACGCGGGCTCGATTTTTATAGCGCCTATTTGAATCGCATTGAGGCTTATAAAAATATAACATTTTCTCAGGCTCTGTTTACTGGAATGATCGATCATACAGGCCATGTGGAGGTGATTACGGAGAATGGAAATTACCTTGCCCCACAAGTATTTAACAGTGTTTTTGATTATAAGTCACTTTACCAACAAACCAAATACCCGGTTTTACAACAACATTTTATAGGATGGTTTATTAAATCTGAAAAGCCTGTTTTCAATCCTGAAAAGGCCACTTTTATGGATTTTTCGATCCCACAAAAAGGCAATACCCGCTTTATGTATGTCTTACCTTTTTCAGAAACGGAGGGTTTGGTTGAATATACTTTATTTTCTGCTGATACATTGCCTGAAGAAACGTATGAAAATGCTATTAAAAACTATATTAAAGAAAAACTTAAGTGCTCTAAATACGAGATAATAGAGAAAGAAAAAGGAAATATTCCTATGACGTGCTATAATTTTTCTGCAAAGAACAGCGATAACATTTTACACATAGGAATAGCGGGAGGCTGGGCCAAACCCAGCACAGGATATACCTTTATGAGTACTTGCAGAAAAACCAAAGAATTGGTTGTTTTCCTAAAAAGAAACAAACCACTTTCTTCTTTTAGTCCTAAAGATCGATATTGGTATTATGATTTGCTTTTATTAGATATCCTATACAAAGATAACAGTAAGGGCAGACGTATTTTTGAGTCCCTCTTTAAGGGCAGTAGCCCACAATTGATTTTCAAATTTTTAGATGAGGAGACCAACATAAAAGAAGATTTAGAGATTATTTCAAGTTGTCCCAAAAGCTATTTTACAAAAGCACTGTTTAACAGGTTATTTTAAACCTCTCTGTTCATGAGTTTATTACCAAACTGCTTCAGTACTTCCTTTTTCTTTTCCGGTGCTTCTAAAGATTCAAGAATTTGAAATGCCTGCAGGGTATACTTTTTAATTTCTTTCCTAGTCACTTCTGCCGCGCCACTCCTTGTAAATATTTGTTTTACAGTCAGTATTTTTTCCTGTGGGTTCTGGGGTTTAATTGAAAAAAGATTTTTCAATTCATTTTTCTCTTCCGCGGTGCCTAATTCCATAGCCCGTATATACAGAAATGTTTTTTTATTCTCTATGATGTCTCCACCTACCTGCTTCCCAAAATTCTCGGGATCACCGAAGGCATCCAGATAGTCATCTTGTAATTGAAAGGCTATGCCAAGATTTATACCATAATCATAAATTTCATCCTGCAATTTCTCTGAGGACCTGGCAATTATAGCGCCCATTTTCATAGCTGCAGCAATCAATACAGCTGTCTTATAGGTTATCATTTTAAGATAATCCGGAACAGTAACCTGGTCACTTAATTCAAAGTCCATATCATATTGCTGGCCTTCACAGACCTCAATAGCCGTTTTGCTAAATACTTTTAGCAGTGACTTAAATAAATCAGCCGGATAATTTTCCAAATACTGGTAAGAGTTAATAAGCATCACATCTCCGGACAAAATACCTGTATTAATATCCCATTTTTTATGCACAGTCTTTTCTCCTCTTCTTAGCGGTGCTGCATCCATGATATCATCATGTACCAAAGAAAAATTATGAAATATTTCTATAGAAAGAGCCGCATCCAGAGCATCCTCATATTTTCCGCCCAACACATCAGCACTAATGAGTGTTAATATTGGCCTTAGCCTCTTCCCTCCTAAATCCATAATATACACTATAGGGTCGTATAAATTATGAGGCTCTTTTGTGCTGAGTTTATTTGCCAGATAGGAATTAAAACATCCCCGAAAGAACTCAATGTTTAGCATTATTGATTTTTTTCAAAAATACATTAAAAGCAATCACTGAAGAACATTAATGTAAATTTCCTGTAAACAAAAATGACTTTAATCAGGTAGTTTGTTAAAAAAATGTAAAACTTAGGAAACTTTTTATGTTTTTCTAGTTTCCTGATTATATTTGACCTTGAGTATGAAAGAAAAAATATTAATTAAAGCTACGGACCTCTTTCTAAATCTTGGATTTAAAAGTGTTACTATGGATGACCTTGCTCAGGCAATGGGCATTTCCAAAAAAACCATTTATTCAAATTTTGAAAACAAAACCAAATTGGTAGAGGCCTGCACAATGCATGTATTTGATTCCGTTTCCTGCGGAATTGATAAAATATGTTTACTTAAAAAGAACCCTATTGAAGAGCTCTATGAGATCAAAAGACTAGTGATGGAGCATTTAAATGACGAGAAAACCTCTCCACAATTTCAACTTCAAAAATACTATCCCAGAATTTATAATACCCTTCGAAGTAAACAATTTGATATGATGCATGATTGTATCGTAAACAATGTATTGAAAGGTATTGATCAAGGAATTTACAGGGATAATCTGAACGTTGAATTTGTCGCAAGAATTTACTTTTCTGGAGTCACTAGTATTAAGGATAGCCGACTATTCCCTGTGGCTAAATTTCCGGTGATTGATCTTATGGACGACTATTTGGAATACCATCTCCGGGGCGTTGTCACACCCAAAGGAAGGAAAATACTCAATAACATAATCAACTCAAATCAGGATTAAATGAAAGTTCGATTTTTAACCATTTTAGCATTGATGTTTTTTGGTTGGTCTTTTTCCCAGGAACAACCCAATAGCTTTTCACTGGAAGAGGCCATCACATATGCACTTGAATATAATTACAGTGTTATTAATGCTGATAGAGAAATATTAGATGCGCAAAAGCAAAAATGGGAGGTTATCGCCACCGGCTTACCTCAAATTGATGGTGATCTTAGCTATCAAAATCAATTAAAACAACCGGTAACTCTTATCCCTGGTGAAATTATTGGAGGAGAACCAGGGTCTTTTCTACCTGTAATATTTGGTCAACAAAATCAGGTTAATGCAACTGCCACACTTCGTCAGCAAATATTCGATGGCTCTTATATTGTAGGCGTACAAGCCACAGAAGCTTTTCTTAGATATAGTCAAAACAATAAGGAGAAAACAGATCTGGAAATACGGAAAGCAGTCATAGAGGCCTATGGTAATGTTTTGCTTGCCAAGGAAACTGTTGCTATCCTGGAGAACAATAAGGCAACCTTGGAGAAAAATCTCTTCGAAACTGAAAAACTCTTTGAGAATGGCCTTGGTGATGAAGAGAGTGTTGAACAACTCCAAATTACATTGTCTTCTATTATTAGTGCATTAAAAAATTCAATCCGATTTGAAGATATCACGCTACAAATGTTGAACTTAATTATGGGGCTTCCTATTGAAAACCAAACCATCTTAGAGGAAAACCTGGATGATCTGGTATTAAAACAAATTGATTTTAATCTCCTGGATTCGGAATTCTATATGGAAAATAATGTAGATTATAAGTTGGTCGCCAACCTAAATGAACAACGGTATTATGAACTAAAGCTAGCCAAAAGTAAAGCCTTGCCAACACTTAATGCGTTTGTAAATTATGGAACATCTGCCTTTAGCAATACGTTCTCGTTTTTTGGTAATGAACAGCAATGGTACGGATCATCTGTACTAGGTTTCGATTTGAAAATTCCCATTTTCAGTTCGCTCAATAGAAGTGCATCCACCCAAAGAGCTAAAATTGCCTATGACCAGGCAAAAACTCAATTGACAGAAACCGAAGAACAGATCAGGCTTCAACTTGAACGGGCTAAAAGCGATTACATTTTCTCCATTGAGGACTATGAAACTACCAAAAGCAACCTCAATCTTGCAGAGCGCATTGAAAAGAAAAATCAAACAAAATATTTTGAAGGTCTTGCTACCAGTTTTGAATTAAGACAAGCGCAAATCCAACTTTATACCGCACAGCAGGATTATCTGGAATCTATGGTAGAAGTTATCAATAGAAAAACAGAATTGGAAACTGTTCTCAACAATTAAACCCTCAACTTACAAAACCGAATAAGATGAAAAATACCATTTTAATATTACTAACTTCATTCCTGATCATATCCTGTGGAAACGGAACTGTTAAGTCAGTTGAAACCTTAATTGATGAAGGAAATTTAGAAGCAATTAAATTAAAAAAACAGGAACTTGCCGAAAAACAAAAAATATTGAATTCAGAACTCAGGCTTCTGGATTCTGTTATCAATACAAAGGATAGCAATTCAAAATTAGCATTGGTTACCACCTTAAATACAAATGAGCAGCAGTTTAGTCACTATCTTGATCTTCAGGGAAACGTAATGACTAAGCAGAATGTGTTGATTTATCCTGAAATGGCTGGAACTTTGGTTAAAGTATATGTGAAAGAAGGTCAAAAGGTGAATAAAGGTCAACTTTTGGCTACAATTGATGATGGTGGAATGAGTAGTCAACTTGAACAATTAAAAACCCAGGCAGCACTTGCAAAAACTACTTTTGAACGTCAAAAAAGACTTTGGGAGCAAAAAATTGGATCTGAAATTCAATATCTGCAGGCGGAAACAAATTATCAGGCAGTAGAGAATTCCGTTAAACAAGCTCAAAGCCAGTTGGCGAAATCAAATATAAGAGCCCCTTTCTCAGGAATAATTGACAATGTTATTCAAGAACAGGGAACGGTTGTTTCTCCGGTTAACGGACAAGCAGTATTTCGCATTGTAAACCTTTCTGACATGTACATAGAAGTAGACGTGCCTGAAAGTTATTTAAATGGGGTAACAGTAGGTAAAGAAGTAAAAGTCTATTTCCCCGTACTGGGCGATAGCATTTCTTCCGTTGTAAGGCAAACAGGAAATTTCATTAATCCAACTAACAGATCTTTTCGGGTAGAAATAGCAGTGCCCAACAAAAAGAATAATATAAAACCAAATCTTACAGCTCGTGTACAGATTAACAATTACAGTAGTAACAAGGCAATTTTAATACCGCAGAGTTTGATCTCTGAAAATGCGGAAGGTGAGCAATATGTCTATATCGCCACAGAGGTTGATTCAAATGACATGGCGGTAGCAAGAAAACAGATAATTAGTACAGGGCTAACGCAGGGAGACTACGTAGAAGTTTTAGAAGGAATTAACCCCGGAGAACAGGTAATTATGGAAGGTGCTCGCAATGTCAGAGAGAATCAGAAAGTAAAAATAATTCAATAGTCTTATGAGTAAACAAAAGAGAAACGCTAATAAGGAATTCAGATTATCTTCGTGGGCTATTGATAATCCGTCTGTCATTTACGTAATGATCGGCATCTTTTTTTTCATTGGATTATCGTCCTATTTTTCAATGCCCAGAGAAGACTTCCCGGAGGTAAAAGAAACCAAGATATATATTAGTACGGTTTATCCCGGAAATACAGCAGAAGACATTGAGCGGTTGCTTACGGATCCTCTCGAAGACCGGTTAAAAAATGTGAGTAATCTGGTTGAGATCACATCTACTTCACAGGAAGATTATTCAATGATCGTGGTTGAATTTGACGAAGATATTTCTGTTGAATATGCCAAACAAAAAGTGAAGGACGAAGTTGATAGTGAAAAGGCTGGAGAAGACTGGCCTATTTTCAATGGGGCGAAAGTTGAGCCTGATGTTTTTGACCTTAATTTATCTGAATCTTTTCCTATCATGAATGTGAATCTGACAGGAGATTATCCTGTTGATAAATTAAAAGAATTTGGGGAGTATCTCGAAGATGAAATAGAAGACTTGCCGGAGATTAAAGGTGTGGATATAAGGGGAGCACAGGAAAAAGAAGTAGAAGTAGCGGTCGACATTTATAAAATGATGGCGGCCAAGGTAAGTTTTGATGATGTTATACAAGCCATAGGCAATGGGAATATGACTATGTCAGCTGGAAACTTAAAGACCAGCGGACAGCGTCGTACTATTCGAATTTTAGGTGAAATACAACACCCAAATGAGCTTGAGACCTTTGTAGTAAAATCAGAAAATAATGATGCGGTTTATCTCAAGGATATTGCAGCGGTTTCGTTTAAGGAAGAAGAGAGAACAACTTATGCCCGGGAAAGAGGCAGTAGTGTTGTAATGCTCGATATTAAAAAACGAGCCGGAAAAAACGCGATCACTGCGGCGGAGCATATAAGAGAAATTATAAAGGATTCTAAGGAGAATTATTTCCCCGCAGACCTGCAAGTAAGTATCGCTAATGATTCCTCAAGTCGCACATTAAATCAGGTCGACGACCTGGTTAACAACATTATTTTTGGGATCATATTGGTGGTAACCGTTTTAATGTTCTTTTTAGGTTTTCGTAACGCACTATTTGTTGGATTTGCAATCCCTATGTCCATGTTCATGTCTTTTATGATATTATCTGCCATGGGATATACTTTAAATACCATGATATTGTTCGGACTCATAATGGGACTGGGAATGCTCGTAGACAACGGTATTGTTGTTGTTGAAAATGTTTACCGCTTAATTGAAGAAGAAGGCCTGTCTCGTATTGAGGCGGCCAAAAAAGGTATTGGAGAAATTGCTTTTCCCATAATTATTTCTACTGCCACCACAGTTGCTGCCTTTGTGCCGCTGGGACTCTGGCCGGGTATTATGGGTGAGTTTATGATTTTCTTCCCGATAACACTATCTGTGGTCCTTGGCTCTTCATTATTCGTGGCCATTTTTATGAACTCTATGCTGGTGTCTAGCTTTATGGAGGTTGGCAACAAAGTTCTTTCACTAAAACAACTTATTCGACTGAGTATCGTGCTAGGAGGAATTGGACTGTTTATAATCATCGTTGGGGGCGCAGTCCGTGGTTTAGGTTCTTTAATGATTGTAGTAGTGATTTTGTTCTGGGGATACAAGTACGGACTTAAAAAGGCCGCTGTGCAATTTCAAAAAAATTACTTGTCCCGTTTTGAAAATTGGTACGAAAATCGATTAAGGAGCGCTCTTAAGGGAAGAAATGTATATGTGTACTTTGGTTTTACGGTGTTGTTACTGATAGCCGCCTTTATTGCTTTTGGCATATCACTTGGAAGCGGCCGAACAAAGGTGGAGTTTTTTCCTGACAATACCCCTAATGAGATTTATGTCTATATAGAGTACCCACAGGGCACGGCTATAGAAAAAACTAATGAAATAACGAAAAATATTGAAAAAAGGGTTTACGCCATTACAGATGATCCCAAATATATGGATGGCGAAAATAGTTTGCTGGTCGCATCGAGTGTTTCCCAGGTAGGTAAGGGCGCTGAAAATCCGTTTACAGAAGGGGGCTCAGCAGCAGAAATGCCACACAGGGGTAAAATTACCATTTCTATGAGAGAATATAAGCTCAGAAATGGAAGAGATACAGAAGCACTCCGTAAAGAAATTCAGGACGGTTTAAAAGGCATATACCCTGGGATTGCTATTTCTGTGGAAAAAGACCAGATTGCTCCTCCTTCGGGTTATCCGATAAATATTGAAATCGAAGGGAAGGATTACGACGTTTTAATAAATACCGCAGAGCAAATGCGTAATTTCTTAAATACTAAAAATATAGAAGGTATTGAAGAATTAAAGATTGATGTTAATACCGGAAAACCCAGTATGCAGGTCACTGTAGATCGTGAAAAGGCTGGTGAGCTTGGCGTATCGGTAGGACAGGTTGGCATGCAGTTAAGGCGTTCACTCTTTGGAGACAAGGCCGGTATTTATAAAGAAGGTGGAGAAGATTATGATATTAATGTTCGTTTTAATAAAGACCTTAGATATAATACCAGTGCTCTGTTCAATCAGAATGTAATTTTCAGGGACCAGGCAACTGGCCGTATAAAAGAAATTCCTGTTTCTGCCGTGGCATCTCAGAGAAATACTTCCAGTTTTAGTGCGATAAAACACAAAGACACTGAACGTGTTGTAACACTTTATTCTGGACTTAGACCCGGATTTACAGATGCCGGGGCAATTGTGGCGGAGATAAAAAAGGAAATGGAAGAATATAGTGGGGTTCCAGCCAATGTAAAAATAGATTATACGGGACAGATTGAAGAACAGAATAAACAGATGCAATTTTTAGTTGGCGCATTCTTTTCTGGGCTAGGTTTAATAATGTTAATCCTTGTGTTTCAATTTGGAGGTATTTCAAAACCCGCTATTATAATGACAGCGATTTTCCTCAGTTTTATTGGTGTTTTTGGCGGATTAATGATCACTGGCTGGCCTTTTGTAATTATGATGACCATGATGGGCATTATATCTTTGGCCGGTATTGTTGTTAATAATGGAGTGGTCCTCCTGGATTATACTCAAATACTTATAGATCGAAAAAAAGTGTCTTTAGGGATGGAGGATAAAGAGCTCTTATCCAGAGAACAGGTCACAGAATTAATTGTAAAAGGTGGAAAAGCCAGAATGAGACCGGTCTTGCTAACAGCAATTACCACAGTGCTGGGACTAATTCCTTTAGCTATTGGTCTTAATATTGATTTCTTTTCACTGTTTACGGAGTTTGACCCTAAAATTTATATCGGTGGAGACAACGTCATATTTTGGGGCCCCCTGGCCTGGACGGTTATTTTTGGATTAATTGTGGCTACCTTCCTTACCCTAATAATAGTTCCTGTTCTCTTTAATATCGTTTACAGAATAAAGATTAAACTCAAAGGAGGAGCCAAAAAATCACCTTTAAAAAAGAAAGATCTTGAAATAGCTGCTTAAGCGGCAAGAGATCCTAACAAAAAACCCCTGACCTTGAGGTCAGGGGTTTTTTTATGTCTAATCACTTTTTATTGATTTTCATTTTGAGGTATTGGGAATTGTTCTGCTGTACCATCCCCAGGCCTATCTAATGGTAAATCTCCTAATCGGTCAAATCTTCTTACATCAATCCATCGATGGCCACCTTCAGCAAATAATGAGTAGCGCCGCTGCTGTAATATCTCATTAACCAAATCTGCCGGAGCTGTTCCCCCCGAATAATTAGGCAACCCAGCAGCGTTCCTAATTATATTGATGGCGTTAACGGCCTCCGTAGGATCGTTTATGTGATTCGCTTCCGCATATAGCAGAATCAGCTCTTCATTTCTAATAATGCCTACCGGATCTACATTGCTTTGGTAGATAAAAACATCATTCTCCCCGGTTAAACCATCGGCAGTTAATGGAGCATCTCTTAACGGTGCTTTATTAAGCCTGGTATCACCCGCCTCCGCATCTGTAATAAACGTAGGATGGGCAATTCTGGCATTCGCAATAGTTGAATTTTGCGCAAAGAACAATTGGTTGGATAAATCTGCACCAGTTAAGGAAAAGGTGAAGTATGCTCCACTATTTAAATCCCCACCTAAATCAAGAAATGATTCAGAAAGCAATGCCAGGGCTTCAGTATAATTTCCCTGATAAACCGCTATTCTGGCAGCCAACGCTTTGTTAAACTCATCGAAGGTTGACGGAGTATTAAAATCCTCAAATCCCGATGGAATGGGAAACGGGAAACTTGCCCCTGCATTCAAAAGATCTGAAGAAGCATCCGATAATATACTCGATAATGAAGACAAAGCCTCGCTATAGCTTACAAATGAGCCCAAATTATCCGGATCCGATACTTCTATTCTTATCCCGTTCTGATATTGAGCATTAAGAACCATCAAAAGCTCGTGTGCTTTTAGGGTATTGACTAAACCTCGCGCTGCAGCCTTTTCCGCCTCAGTGAAATCTGCCGTTGAATTTACCAAACCTTCCAACACAAGATTTATATCTTTAACGGTAGCATACCTAGCAGAATAGGGAGCAGTAGTGTAGAATGTATTATCGTCGAGCAGCCCGGTTAACAAATCCCCAGTCCACCTGGGATCAGATGATTGTATTCTCCAGTATTCTCTGCCTAATACAGAAGTTGCATCTACTTGGGTTTCGATACGGTCCCTCATATCCGAAAGAATTCCGGCTATTGCATCTCCGAGTTCTCCTCTGGAAACATCTTCTGATATCGAAGTAGTATCAGCTCCATTCAAATTCCTACCTTCCTGAACTTCACAAGAACCGAGGGCTAAGAAAATTAGAGTTACTATTAATAAGTTATTTAGTGTTTTCATTTGTCTTATATTATTATTAATTAAAAGTCTGCTGAAAAGTGAAACATAAAGCGCTTGGATGACGGGAATGGTGTTACTTCAACACCGGAAGACAAACCATTGGAGCCAAAATTAGAAACCTCAGGATCATAGCTATTATAATCAAAAATGTTTATGAGATTGTTCCCTGATAATCCAACCCTTATATTGGATACATATCCTTTAAATGCCTTTTCTAAAAAATTTTGGGGGAGGGAATAATATAACCCTATTTCCCTTAATCTTAAATAACCTGCATCCTCAACAAAAGCTGCCGCATTTCCGGCAAAAAATGAATCTATTCTATAGTCCCCATTAGATAAGGTACCTGAAGGGTCTAATGTGAAATCATCATAATCCCCAGACGTCTGGCCAAAATCGAACAACAGATTCGATAAGTTAATATTGTCTCCTCCTTTTTTCCAATGCCAAAGAAAGGATAAAGTAAAGTCTTTATACCTAAAATTGTTGTTGAAAGTCATCTGGAAATCTGGTTCTGCATCCCCTAGAACTATTATATTTCCGTCTCCGTCATTACCTACAATTTGAGTTACACTTTTCCCTTCCTCTATTCTAAAGGTGCCAAGTCCGGTCCCAAATCCACCGGTATCAAAAGGATCAACGTCTAGTTTGGTGATTTTTGATTTGTTTTTGAAAAATAAGATCCCAGTATCCCAGGTAAAATTTGGATTTGCAAATACACTGGCATTTATTCCGAGTTCAATACCTTTGTTTTCCAGATTCCCTGCATTTGCAAACCTAAAATTAAAACCAGAAGAAGGTTCATTGTTTGCCTGTAAAATTAGGTCATCTACTTTTTTGATGTAGTATGAAAATTCAAGTGAAATCCTGTTTTCCAATAACCCGGCATCGATTCCAAATTCCAATTCTTTTTGAGTTTCAGGTTGAATATCTGGGTCTCCCAAGGTATTCGGAACTACAATTCCAACTATTCCATCTATAAGTGAATTATTATACGCCGTGAACAATGCCCCATTGGGTGCAAAGTTACCCGCTTGACCATAAGCTACTCTAAGTTTGAACTGACTTAAAACGTCTAAATTCCAAAAATCAAAATTGTGTAGGTTAGCGGCTCCGGAGGCCTTTGGATAATAAAACAGTTTGTTGGCGTCGCCATTATTGCTGGACTTATCTCCTCTTAAACCTAAAGTTCCTATTAACTTATCTTGGTAATTCACTTCTTCTTGTACAAAGAACCCAAAATCTTCCTGCTCCAACCTAAATTGACTAACAGAACTATTAGCTCCCTGGTCCAAATTTGTCTCCGAGGCAATTAAGTTAGATGTTGTATTCCTTATCGTATTTTGTGAAAAGGTCTGCTTGGTTATACCCGCCTGGGTTGTAAAATTTAAATTGTTTGCCGTGTAGATATTATGAACCAAAAATGCAGAGTAATTTGCGTCCTTATTTTGGGTGGTACCTTGTGCCGTTAATCCGTTCAACCCCCCGTTGGAAGGTTTCATAAATTGCAATTCTTTTGGAAAAATTGCCGTGGTAACTAACGAAAAATAATCAACTCCACCACTTAGTATCAGTTTTAAATTGGATCTTTCTTTTTGGTAAAGCATTACATCCATTGTTCCCCCTATTATAAACCTTTCTATTTTCTCATTATTTGTAACTAAATCTCTGGTTTGTAAAGGGTTTGATGCACCATATGGATTGTCTGGATAATTTCCATTTTCATCCGGAAACAATTTAGCCCAGGGAGGGGTAGATGTAAGCGATACCCCTATGGTAGTACCTGAATTATCATTGTTAAAAAACCCCCTGTTTGAAGAAGAGTTAATATAATTCGTGGTCAAGGATAGGTTTGCCTTATCATTCCAGAATTTATGATTCAGATTCAACCTAATTGACTTTTTATCATATCCGGTATTCTTAACAATCCCATCTTCCTCATTATTTGTAAAACCTGCGAAGAATTGCGTTTTTTCGGTACCCCCCGAAGCACTTATGTTAGTATTGGAAATAAAACCACTTTCACCAAAAATCTCCTTTTCATAATCAACCAAACTACCATCATTTTGCGCCTGTGTAAAAAGAGCACCCTGACCAGCTCCAAAACCATTTTCAGCAATTTCCGCTGTATAGTTTCTTAAACCTCGCAAATTAATTACACTGTTAGAACCAATAGCTTGAGAAAACGAAATTTTAGTCTTTCCTGCTTTTCCTTTTTTAGTTGTAATAATAATTACCCCCGCGGCGGCCCTGGCCCCATATATTGCAGCGGCTGATGCACCCTTAAGAATTTCAATATTTTCAATGTCGTCCGGATTAAGATCAGCAATTCTGTTGGATGGATTATCTTGGGTTTGATTGCTGGAAACGCTAGCACCACCAGCTGCTGCCCGAGAGACATCATTTAATCCAGGTGCAAAAATGCTGCTGTTATTCACATAGACCCCATCTACAATATACAATGGTTGGGCATTACCATTAACAGATGTCACCCCTCTTAACCTCACAGATATACCTCCTCCTGGAGCTCCTGAACTTTTAGTTATCAAGGCTCCCGCAAATTTACCCTGCAAAGCCCCATCTAAAGTTTGGGGTGGTGTAACGCCAGCCAGTTCCTCTGCTGAAACCGTTGCGACTGCATTTGCTGCATTAGATCTTTTTACTGACGAAGCAAGCCCTGTAATAATAACTTCATCAAGCCCGGTTGCCGATGGAGCCAGTGATACATTTAATGTTGTTGGGCCGCTTACTTCCAGTTCCTTAGTTTCATATCCTAAAGAAGAAAAAACCAAAGTAGACGGAAAACTGCTGACCTCGATCTCATAGTTACCATCAAAATCCGAAGTAGTTCCTGTAGTGGTTCCTTTAACAACCACATTTACTGCGGCCAGAGGTACACCATCTTCGGAATCTGATATATTCCCATTCACCTTTCCTTGTGAAAATGCAAAGATGGGCAAAGTCAAAAACAACCATAGGAATATATTTCTAAGTAGAAATTGTTTCATGTTTTTTAGTTTTGAATTAGTTATTTCCTTTCAATGTAATAAATAAATGCTGACTTAAATATTTTTAATTGCTTTTTCCTATAAATAAATTCCTGTTAATATCTGTTTTGCATTTAAAATTGTATACTATTTATAGTGATACAAGCTTATCTTCTTACATTTGCGGCTGTAATACAAGAAACTTAAAATGTATAGGAGTCATACCTGTGGTGAATTAAGATCATCACACATAAATAACGAAGTCACCTTGTCTGGTTGGGTGCAAAAAACAAGAGACAAAGGTTTTGTTGTCTGGGTAGATCTTAGAGATCGCTATGGCATTACCCAACTGGTATTTGATGAAGAACGAAGTGATCTTGAAATATTGGAAAAAGCAAGAGATTTAGGTCGCGAATTTGTAGTACAGGTAAAGGGAACTGTGATTGAAAGAACTTCTAAAAATCCGAATCTCCCCACAGGCGATATCGAAATATTAGTTAGCCAACTTCATGTATTAAACAAATCGTTGTTACCTCCATTTACCATTGAAGACAAAACCGATGGTGGAGAAGACCTGAGAATGAAATTTCGCTATCTGGATATTCGAAGAAATCCGGTTAAAGAAAATCTCATTTTTCGCAGCAAAGTTACCTTAGAGGTAAGGAATTACCTTACTAAACAAGGCTTTATAGAAGTGGAAACCCCATATTTAATAAAATCCACCCCGGAAGGTGCACGCGATTTTGTTGTGCCTAGCAGGATGAATGAAGGGCAGTTTTACGCCTTGCCACAATCACCTCAAACTTTTAAGCAACTGCTCATGGTGGGTGGGTTGGATAAATATTTTCAAATTGTAAAATGTTTTAGAGATGAGGATTTACGAGCAGACAGACAACCGGAATTCACGCAGATAGATTGCGAAATGGCTTTTGTGGAACAGGATGATATATTAAATGCTTTTGAAGGTCTTACCAGGCATCTGCTTGCTGAAATTATCGGGGTAGAAACTGGAGAATTTCCCAGACTTACCTATGACGAAGCCATGCGGAGATACGGTAATGACAAACCCGATATCCGATTCGGAATGGAATTTGGAGAATTAAATGAAGTAGCTAAGAACAGAGATTTTAATGTGTTCAATTCCTCTGAATTGGTTGTTGGTATTGCGGTACCCGGCGCAGCGGCGTATACCAGGAAAGAAATTGATCAATTAATAGATTGGATGCGCAGGCCACAGGTAGGCGCAAAAGGCATGGTATATGTAAAATATAATGAAGACGGAAGTTTTAAATCGTCTGTTGACAAATTTTACAAACAGGAAGACTTTACCAAATGGGCTAAGCATACCGGTGCAAAACCGGGAGATCTTATTTGTATTCTCTCAGGCAATATTGCAGAAACAAGAACTCAATTAAGTACTTTACGCATGGAAATGGCAGAACGCCTGGGACTTAGAAATCCAAAAGAATTTGCGCCATTATGGGTTGTAGATTTTCCATTGCTGGAGTTAGATGAAGAAACGGGCAATTACCATGCTATGCATCATCCATTTACTTCTCCCAAACCAGGACAACTAGAATTACTGGATACTGATCCGGCTTCGGTTAGAGCCAATGCTTATGATTTGGTCTTAAATGGAAATGAAATTGGTGGTGGATCAATAAGAATTCACGACAAAGATACACAAGCCACTATGTTCAGACATCTTGGTTTTACGCCAGAAGAGGCTAAAGCACAATTTGGTTTTTTAATGGATGCCTTTCAATATGGTGCACCACCTCATGGAGGAATTGCATTTGGCCTTGACAGGCTTGTGGCCATTCTTGGCGGACAGGAAACTATACGAGATTTTATTGCATTTCCAAAAAATAATAGTGGAAGGGATGTCATGATTGATGCACCTGCCTTTATTGATGATGCACAATTAAAGGAACTTCACTTAAAATTGGATATTCAATCTTAACATCAATCCCGTCTAAAAGCGGCATTTTTTAATACCTTTAAACGTATAATCACGTAATGCCCAACCGAATAACAACCTTATTTACCAGGTTTCTTAAATGGAGGTACAAAAACATCTCCAATAAGACCTTTACCCAGTTAATGAGCGTGGTTGTTGGATTTTTAGCCGGTCTTGCGGCAGTTTCGCTTAAAAACATCACTTACTTCATAGAATCTCTTTTGGAAAAAGGAATCGTTTTTTCAAATTATCAGCTGTATTTTGTTACTCCAATTATAGGGCTTACACTGGTTTATCTGTATGTAAAATTTGTACACAAGGAAAAATTGGAGCACGCCATTTCCTCTATCCTTTTTGCACTTTCTAAAAAGAAGGGAATAATCAGCGTAAAGAAAATATTTTTGCCTTTGGTAACTGCCCCGTTAACTGTTGGATTCGGGGGTTCTGTTGGGCTTTTGGGCCCTGCTGTAGCTTCAGGAGCAGCAATTAGTTCAAATGTTGCCCAGTTATTACATATTAATGCCAAAACAAGGTCCCTTCTAATAGCCTGTGCATCTGCGGGGGCTATTGCCTCAATATTTCAGTCCCCTATTGCCGCAATAATTTTTGCCGTCGAGGTTTTTAGTCTGGATTTGACAATGATTTCAATGCTGCCATTATTGTTAGCTTCTATTTCCGGTGTTCTTACGTCCTATTTTTTTCTTGGAGATGAATCTTTATTTAGCTTTTCAATAACTGAAAAATTTGAAATAAAAGACACATTTTTCTATATAGTTTTAGGGGTAGGAACGGCCATCGCCTCAATTTATTTTACAAAAATGTATTTTGGAATACTAGCTTTCTTTGAAAGATTTAAAAGTCCTAAATATAAACTTCTGGTCGGTGGATTGGCCATTGGAATTATGCTCTATTTTATTCCACCACTCTATGGAGAAGGTTTTGGATTTATTAATAAGCTCTTGCACGGTGAACATATTGATGCGCTGGGTAAAACCCCTTTTGACAACTACACCAATAATATATGGGTCGTAATAGCACTACTGTTCGGGATTACCATTTTCAAAGCTGTTGCAATGACTACAACTTTTGCAGCCGGAGGTGCAGGAGGTATATTTATTCCTACTATGGTCATGGGAAGCGCTTTGGGTAATGTGGTTGCAAAAGTGATCAATAATTTAGGGTTGGGGGTTTCCGTGAATGAGAGTAATTTTACCCTAATTGGAATGGCAGGACTTATAGCCGGGGTGCTGCAGGCACCTTTAACCGCCATCTTTTTAATTGCTGAAATAACAGGAGGCTACGAACTTTTTGTCCCCTTAATGATTACTTCAGCAATATCCTTTCTTCTCACAAAAAATGCAATTGATTATACTATTTATACGCGAGAATTGGCAGAACAAGGCGCGCTTATCACACATAACAAAGATCAAACTGTGCTCACTTTAATGGAGCTCGATGATATTATTGAACAGAATTTTAAGGCCGTCAGGCAGGATATGACACTCGGTGAACTGGTCTACCAATCCGTTGCAAAATCTGCCCGAAATATATTTCCGGTAATAGACGAAAATGATGCCCTTGTAGGTATTGTACTATTAGATGACATACGTGAATTTATGTTTGATACCTCCATATATGATAAAATAAGGGTCGAATCCTTTATGCACAATGCCCCTGAACTTATATTTTATGAAAGAGACTCTATGCAGGAAGTAATGCAAAAATTTCAGGATAGCAGTGCATGGAACCTGCCGGTAATAAAAGACGGTAAATATTTTGGATTTATTTCAAAATCAAAGTTGCTAACCGCTTATAGAAGGAAGTTGATTAACTTTACCAAAGAAGATGCAAATTAGACTCAAACATATCATTCTTTTAATTGTACTGGGATCGCTGGGGGCTATATTTTATGGTTTCTCACTTGGAGAAGAACATTCTCAAATTGCCAATAAATATATTGGATTTGGCACTGTTGGGCTGTTTTTAATAGCTATGCCGTTATTTCTTATTAAGGAGAGCAAAACCAGAAAAGTAAAGGATTATATGCTCACTGAGGAAAATATTCGCAAAATGCAAGGTAAACTTCCCAAAAAGTCTGAAAATCAATAAATTTGGTCAAATTTTGCCTTTTCTTTAAAGAGGTCTGCGCAAAAAATCATACTTTAGTATCGTAATTTTTTTATTTT
The DNA here is from genome assembly GCF_049669105.1 of Eudoraea sp. NCBI lineage: Bacteria > Pseudomonadati > Bacteroidota > Flavobacteriia > Flavobacteriales > Flavobacteriaceae > Eudoraea > Eudoraea sp. Next base: position 24,876 of record NZ_JBATKE010000205.1, on the reverse strand, counting down.
AATACTTATTTTAATGACAGGAACTGTAAAATTTTTCAATGAATCCAAGGGATACGGGTTCATTACCAACGACGACACCGGGAAGGACATCTTTGTTCATGCCACAGCATTGAACGGAGTGGAATTAAACGAAGGCGACAAAGTAGAATACGAAGAAGAAGAAGGAAGAAAGGGCATGGTTGCGGCACAAGTGCAAGTAATCGGATAAAAATATTTTATTTTGAATTGAACGATCCCCGATCCAAAATCGGGGATTTTTTTTGCTCCTAATTCAAATTTCGTTTCTGAATAAAAAACTGTTTTAGTAATTCTGCACACTCCTCTTCTAAAACACCCCCTGTTATGGTAGCTTTTGGATGTAATTGTCCCCCTAAAGCAGAAAAACCCCTTTGAGGATCATAAGCTCCAAAAACAATTTTAGGAATTTGACTCCAAAAAAGTGCCCCTGCACACATTTGACAAGGTTCCAGAGTTACATATAAAGTGCAGTTATGTAGATATTTTCCTCCTAAAAAGTTAGCGGCAGCTGTTATTGCTTGCATTTCCGCATGAGCCGTTACATCATTAAGTCGCTCGGTTAAATTGTGCGCCCGGGCAATTATTCTATCCTGCACAACAATTATTGCTCCAATTGGAACTTCACCTTTCTCAAAAGCAGTTGCGGCCTCCTGCAATGCTCTTTTCATAAAATAAGCATCGTCAAATTTAAAATCAATAGACATAATACTGCAATATTAGGAATAGATGTGGTTATAACAAAAAATGAATTAATGTACATTTGCTACTTCTTATGAAACTACTGAATACTATTAATTATCCTTCTGATCTTCGCAAAATAAAAGCGAATGAATTACCTCTTCTTGCCAAAGAATTAAGGAAATTTATAATTGATATAGTAGCCGTCAAAGAAGGACATTTAGGTGCAAGCTTAGGTGTGGTAGAACTAACGTTGGCAATACATTATGTATTTAATACGCCTTTTGACAGATTAATCTGGGATGTTGGTCACCAGGCTTACGGCCATAAAATTATTACAGGACGTAAAGAAGTCTTTCACACTAACAGGCAACTGGGTGGAATAAGTGGTTTTCCAAAAAGAGAGGAAAGTGAGTATGATTCCTTTGGAACTGGTCACAGTTCCACTTCAATTTCTGCGATCCTGGGAATGGCTCTTGCCTCAAAATTAAAAGGAGATAATAAAAGACAACATATTGCAGTAATTGGTGACGCCTCTATTGCTAGCGGAATGGCTTTTGAAGGATTGAACCATGCCGGTGTTACAAATACGAATGTTCTTATAATCCTCAATGATAATGCCATTGGTATAGATCCCAGTGTAGGTGCTCTTAAAAAATACCTAACTAATGTCAAAAAGGGTACGGCAAAAGATGAGAATATTTTCGAGTGCCTGAATTTTGATTATACAGGGCCCATTGATGGTCATGACATACAAGTTCTGATAAAAGAATTGGAACGGTTGAAAGCCGTAAAAGGCCCCAAATTACTCCATATTATTACAACAAAGGGTAAAGGTTTAAAAAAAGCAGAGGAAAATCAGGTTACCTATCATGCACCGGGTAAATTTAATATACAAACCGGTGATTTAATAGGCGCGAAGGCCGAAAATAAGCCTCCTAAATACCAGGATGTATTTGGCCAAACGCTGGTAGAACTCGCATTAAAAAATGATAAGATTATTGGCATTACTCCTGCCATGCCTACCGGAAGTTCCTTAAAGTTTATGATGGAACAAATTCCGGAAAGGGCTTTTGATGTTGGTATCGCAGAGCAACATGCGGTTACTATGGCTGCAGGAATGGCCGCTGAAAGATTACTGCCATTTTGCGCTATTTATTCTACCTTTTTACAAAGGGCTTACGATCAGGTAATTCATGATGTTGCTTTACAGAATCTTCCGGTGGCCTTCTTTCTGGACAGATCGGGAATAGTCGGGCAAGATGGTGCCACACATCATGGAGTTTATGATATAGCCTATTTGCGGTGTATCCCAAATCTCATTATCTTTTCACCCCTGAACGAGGCGGAGCTCCGCAATATTATGTATACCATTCAAGATAGCCTTTCACAGCCAATTGCCATTCGCTACCCCAGAGGGCGTGCTACTACCACTAATTGGAAACAACCTTTCCAAAAAATGGAAATTGGTGTCGCTCAAGAATTGACCCGAGGAAATAAAATTGCCGTACTATCTTTAGGCCATATCGGGAACACTATTTCCAAGCTTATTAAAGACCTGAATATGCCAGGAAAAATAGGCCACTATAATATGCGTTTTGCCAAGCCTCTGGATGAGAAAATGTTACGCTTTATTTTTGATACCTATGAGCAGATAATCACCGTAGAAGATGGTTGCAAAATTGGGGGCTTTGGAAGTGCCATTTTGGAATTTTCAAACGCTTTAAATAACCCTATCCCTATTTCAATATGCGGAATAGATGATGTTTTCATTGAACATGGAACAGTAGAAGAATTGCATAAAATGGCACATCTTGATGACCAATCCATTAAAAAACTTATCTTAGAATTATTGGAGTTATAGCATGACAAGAAGATTAATTTTATTCGGATTGTTGTTATTATCCTCTTCCTATGCGTACCTGCAGAATACTATTCCTTCGGGCAGTGCTGTTGATACTACAAAAATTGATACCATTGTTATCCGGGCCACACAATACAAAATAAAAGCAGTACCCAGAGGAGTACGCTTTATCAATCCTGTTATTTCATTCAATGACACTAAAGTTCTGAGTGAACCATATAAACCCTTCGTAATCCCTTCCTTTTGGTCAAAGGAAAATAAATTGGGATTAAATATAAGTGAGGTAGCCTTTGTTAATTGGAACGCCGGGGGTGAAAATTCTATTTCTGCCATAGGAAACTTGAAATTTGCAAGAAATTATAAATTCAGAAACTTTACCTGGGATAATGAAGCAATCCTCAGATACGGAATAAACGTTCAGGAAGATAGAGAACCCAGAAAAACAGAGGATGTAATAAGGCTTACTTCTAGTCTTGGCTATCGCCAGGATACATTGAGCAAATGGTACTATTCAATTAACACTAAATTTAATACACAATTTACTGATGGTTTTAAATATCCGGATAGAGACAACCCCATCTCCACATTTATGGCTCCTGGATATCTATTCTTTGGTGGGGGTCCTTCCTTTGTTCCTGAAGGAAAAAACTTCAACCTCTATTTATCTCCAACAACGGTAAAAGCAACTTTTGTCCTTGATCAAACGCTAGCAAACCAGGGAGCCTTTGGGGTAAGGAGAGCTGTATTTGATGAGGAGGGTAATCTGGTTACTAAAGGGTCAACTAAATTTATTGAATTCGGGATATTAGTAACAAATACCTGGGAGAAAGAAATAGCAACGAATATAAATATGAATCATCGTCTAAGTCTTTTTACAGATTATATAAGGCGTTTTGGTAATATAGATGTAGACTGGGAATTGAATTTTACATTTAAGGTGAACGACTTATTTGAGGCCAATTTAGGCACCCAGGTTATTTACGATGATGATATTCGTTTTGACCAGGTAATCTCTGACACTGGTAATGTAATTGATCCTGGGGTTCCCAAAATCCAATTCAGACAGGTTTTGGCAATTGGCTTAGCATATAGTTTTTAAAGTTGTTTTCCGCTTATTTTGTTATGTATATGAACAGCTGCGCTGTCTGATAGACTAGCTACAAAACAACAGGAATTTAACAAAACAGAATACGTTGAACCTTCTGTATTTCTATAGGCATGCGGCAAGGTTTCTATTAAAAGCTTATCATAGTTCGTGGGCTTACCTTCTTTTTGTCCAACCAGGGCCTTTGTATAAACTTCCAAAATATCAGAGATAATCTTATATCCGGCAATTTCCTTTTCTATAACTCCCGCAGAGCGATATATTCTGTTAACACTTAATTGAATAATGTCCTCAATTTGGGCCTTATAGCGGCTACGATCCAGAAGTGAGACCTCAAATTCACCTTTTATGATCGCCTCTTCATTTTCAAGAAAAACTGATACAGCATCAGTAATAAGTGTATTAATTGCTAAAGCCCTTAGATAGCTGAGCCTGTCTGCCATAATGGTTAATGAATTGTACTTTTTCGTATTTATGGTGTCTTTAACAAGTTTAATCAAGTACTCCAAAGCGTATTCTTCTGAGATCAATCCCAGGTTTATTCCATCTTCAAAATCAATAATAGTATAACAGATATCATCAGCTGCTTCAACCAAATAAGTCAGAGGATGCCTTGAATAGGAAATATCAGTCCCTGTACTTGTGCATATAAGGCCCAATTCCTCAGCTACTTCTTTAAAGAATTCCTTTTCTGACTGGAAAAATCCAAATTTTTTAGCGGCTATATGAGCTGTTGGTTTCTTCGGAAGAGATTCCTTCGGATATTTCATAAAGGCTCCCAACGTGCCATAGCTTAGCCGGAGTCCGCCTGATACTCCCTCGCGTGATTCTGTAAGTAACTTAAACCCATTTGCATTGCCTTCAAAATCAATAATGTCCTGATACTCTTTTTGAGATAAAACCGATTGGTATTTTTTACCCTCTCTGTGTTTAAAGAATTCCCCAATCGCCTTTTCTCCGCTATGACCAAATGGTGGATTCCCAATATCATGGGCTAGAGCGGCCGCAGCTACTATGGCCCCGAAATCTCCAAATTTATACCCATGGGTTTCCTTTAAAAATGGGTGCTTTTTTAGTAGCTTTTCACCAGCAATCCTTCCCAGGCTGCGCCCAACCACTGAAACTTCCAGGCTATGGGTTAAACGGGTATGAACGAAATCGGTTTTAGAAAGCGGAATTACCTGAGTTTTGTCTTGCAGACTCCTGAAAGCTGCCGAAAAGATGACCCTGTCATAATCAACTTCAAATCCTAAGCGGGTCTCGTTTTGCTCATTTCGAAGTCTTTTATGTGTGTCTCCGAATCGTCTTAAAGAAAGGAGTTGTTCCCAGTTCATATGTCTAAGGTTAAGCTGGCAAGATACATTTTTTTAAAGGTCAATAAATACCTAAATAATCCATTTTTCAGTGAATTAATTAACAGGAACAATGCGTCTTAACGTTTCCTTAATCTGCTAACCTTAAGGTAACCTTAACAAAATAAATGTTTAACCTGCAGGTAACAGGACTTTTACAACTCATAGCGTTCTTTGCATCTGAAAACGTAAATCAAATTGATGAAACAAGTTTTTATTGCACTACTTATTTTTACCCACTTTATGGTTCATTCCCAGGAAGCTGGAAGTATAATAGGTAAGCTTACAGATAAAGAGGTAAATAATGAGCCTCTCGCGTTTGCCAATGTTCTAATAAAAAATACAACTAAAGGGACCACTTCTGACTTCGATGGCCTGTATGAAATTACTGGGGTAACTCCCGGGGAGTATACCTTGGTATTCAGTTTTTTGGGTTATGAAACGCTGGAAATTCCTAATGTAGTGGTCGAGAGCGGTAAAGTTACTGAAATTAATACGGCACTTGGTGCAGGCAGTGTTTCATTGGATGAGGTAGTAATTACCGTATCGACAAGTAAGGATTCAGAAATAGCATTGTTGCTTGAACAAAAAAAGGCGCTTGTCATTCAGGAGGCCATAAGTGCAGAAGCGCTGAAACTTAAGGGAATTGATAATGCAGCGGCAGCTGTATCTCAAATTTCAGGGATATCCAAGCAGCAAGGATCCAGTAATGTTTATGTAAGAGGTCTTGGCGACAGATACCAAAACACTACTATGAACGGACTTTCATTACCTTCTAATGACGTTAATAAAAAGAATATTGATCTTGATATCTTTGGGTCAAGTATTATAGAGAATGTATCGGTTAGCAAGGCTTATGGCTCCACATTTTATGGAGATTTTGCAGCAGGAAATGTTAATATCGATTCTAAAGATTACACCGGCAATGGTTATTTAGAAGTTTCACTGGGTAGTGGTTTAAATTCAAATGCAGCCGGTGAAAATTTTGTACGGAGTGAAGGGCCCAGCAATTACGGATTCTATAATCGTTATAGCAATGATCCATTCGCCATTGTCCTGGCCCATGGGGTAGATCCACAAGCCGCATGGGATCCAATAAACATTTCCGGAGCAATTGAAGGAGGTTATTCCTTTTCTTTTGGAAAAGAGTCCCGATTGAGCCTTTTTGGAGCTACTTCTTTTAAAAATGGTTATGAATTATTGGAAGGTCCTGCACGAGATTATACCAATGTTCTTAAAACCGACTTCCCTAATGTTCGGGAATATTCCTATAATACCACAACTACCGCATTGGCGAACATTGGTTATAGAATAAATACTAATCATGTTGTTAAATTAAGTTCATTATTTATCAATAATTCTGTTGATGCAGTTGGTTACTACGGAATAAATGGCCTTGGCAGAAACAGGGATGCAATATTAAATACCGATGAGGGGTTTTACGTTATGAATGCCCAGTTTAATCAGGACATGATTTTTGTAAATCAACTTACCGGTATTCACAATTTTGATGATAAAATTACGCTGGGTTGGGGTATAGGATATAACAATGTATTTTCAGATGAACCCGATAGAAAACGAATCACCCTTGAAAATTATCAATTCGCTTTAGATGGCGACAACAATACAAACCCTGTTTTTTACACAAATATCCCTTTTGACAATCAGAGGTTCTTTCAAAGCATAAAAGATGATGAACTAAATAGTTACATTAATCTGGGGTATAAACTATCTGAGAAAGTAAAATTAAATTTTGGATATAACGGCAGAACCAAGGAACGTAGGTTTAGCAGTATAAGATATGGCTATGAAATAGTGGACCGGGACAATACACCTGTAACCGATGTCAATAATTTTAACTCCATTTTTAATGTTTCAAACATTAATATCCCTGAAGGATCAGGATTATATGATTTAATTGTTCTTAACCCAATTAACGATAAAATAGGTAATAAAAACAGGCCGGGATTACCAGAAAATACGTATACCGGAAATCTTGATATTCATGGAGTATATGCCTCTGCAGAATTAAGCCTGGGAGAAAAATGGTCTTTGGTTCCAGGTTTCAGAGTTGAATCTTTTTCACAAAATGTGGAATATGATGTTATTAACATCAGGCCGGATGATCCTGGTTATAGGAATGTTTATGAAAATATCTATTTACCTAGTTTGAATGTCCGCTATGCCTTAAATGATGATTCCAATTTGCGATTTGCCTTCAGTAAAACCGCATCTTTTCCTGAATTTAAAGAAGTTGCTCCATTTGTTTACGAATCTGTAACTCAAAGAATAGGCGGTAATCCGGATCTATTAGGTGGATTGAATGGTCAGGGGCCAACCTATTCCGATGTATACAATTTTGACTTAAAATACGAGTGGTTTTTAGAACGGGGTGAAATTATCTCGTTAGCAGCTTTCTCAAAAACTATTAAAAATCCCGTAAACAGGGTTGTTGCGGCAGACGCAACCGGCACACAACGCTATTTCAGGACCGGAGAGCAGGCAGACATTTACGGAGTAGAAGTTGAATTTCGCAAAAATCTGTTATCTAACACCGATGATATCCCTGTATTGTCTTTTGGCCTCAATGCCGCTTATACAAGTACTAAGCAAGATTTAAAAGACATTCCGGCAGGATCCGAAAACACCTTCGGAACCTCTTTTGACAGAGATTCTGATGAGTTAGAAGGAGCGTCTCCATTTATTATAAATACCGATCTTAATTTTAGTCCGGTTTTTGGTAATTATAAACCTAAAGCCACCGTCGTGTTTTCTTATTTTTCCGATAGGATCTTTTCCTTAGGGGCCGGAAGTTTGGGCAATATTGTAGAAAGATCAGTCCCTACATTAAATTTTGTTTGGAAAAACGAAATTGGCGAACACTTTGAAGCAAATCTTTCCGCAATGAATCTCCTGGATCCTGAAATTTCTTTAATCAGAGAAAATACGGGGGTAGGTGATGTTATAATAAGAGAGTATACCCTTGGGGTTAACATTGGGCTAACCCTCAAATATAAATTTTAATTCTATTTAATCTTAAAACAATGAAAAACAAATTTTTAGTATTAGGTATAACCGCCGCATTAATATTTGCTTGCGAGAAGGACAATACCCCGGATATTGTTATAAATGATAACAGTGTTATTAATAACATATCAGGTGGCGAAGGCACTGATCCCGGAGATAATACGGTTAATTTGAGTGGTGTCTATACAGAAAATCTTGTGCTGGATTCCGAAATTGACTATGTTATAACCGGACCGGTTCTAATGGCAGATGGAACTACTTTGACTATCCCTGCCGGTATTACTATTAAAGCACAGCCTGTTGGGGTAAATGCCTATATAGCTATACAACAAGGAGCTCAAATAAATGCGTTAGGCACAGCCAGTAACCCAATAATAATGACATCTAACGCCAGCAGTCCTTCTTCTGGGGATTGGGGTGGACTTGTCATTTGTGGGAAGGCACCTATCAATTCTACTGCAGATGGTTCAGAAGATACTGCAACTTCAGAGGTAGGAGGTTTATCTTATGGGGGCAATACTCCAACAGATAATTCTGGTAACATTCAATATCTAAGAATTGAATATGCTGGTGGAGCTATTGACGGAAATGCGGAACTAAATGGCTTGTCTTTATATGCGGTTGGAAATGGCACTACCATAGACTATGTTGAGATTTATGAAGGATCTGACGACGGCATAGAGTTTTTCGGTGGAACCGTAAATGCAAGTCATATAGTTATTGTCAATGCAGAAGATGATTCTATGGATTGGACCGAAGGTTATACCGGAACACTAACCGATGTTTATATACAACACGGTGTGTCACATGATAAAGCCTTTGAGTGTGATGGATATAATACAGACTTTAGCAACGAAGGTGGGTATTATTCAGCTCCAAATGTAACTAATGTAACTGTTGTTGGTGCTAATGATGCCAGTGAGGCAATACGGCTTAGGGCTGGTACTCAGGGAATATTCACCAATGTAGTTCTCAATGATTTTGACGAAGGTTTTGATTGTGACGGAGATACTGGAGATAATCCTACCGGTCAGGGTGTACTGGACGGAAATCTTGGTGTTATCGATGTTACTTTTAATAACGTAACCACCAAACTAAAGAATGATACCGGGTATACTTTCACTGAAGCAGATTTTATTTCAGGCGATGGTAACGGTACAGGTACAGATGTTTCTGCCTGGGGTACAGGTTGGACAGTGGGTGTCAACTAATCCAAAAAAACTTTTTTGATATAAAGCCCGGAAATTCCGGGCTTTTATTTTGGTAATATTCGGCAATTTTTCGCTATCCCTGTGGCCCTTGTTCAAAAGGATATACATTTTTTGGAAAAGGGAATACTTTAGGGTAATGATTATTGAGCAATATCCCGCTTTTTCATAACCTTTTTGTTACCAAACTTTAATATACGGGTAACCTTAGCTTTACATTGACGTCTTTCCTTTGCAGTACAAACAAGACCATAGATGAAAAATTTAGCCTTGGTATTTTCTCTTCTCTTTACAGCACTGCTGTTTTCACAGCAACAGGGCTCTGTTGTGGGTACTATTCTCGACAAAGAGATGAATAATGAACCCATGTTATTTGCCCATGTACAAATCAAAAATACACCTATAAGTATTCAGACTAATTTTCATGGAAATTTTGAAATTACCAGTATTGATCCCGGGAATTACACCTTATTAGTCAGTTATTTGGGATATAAAACCATAGAAATACCTATCATTATTGAGGAAAACAAGACCACCCAGGTGATCAAAGAAATCGAAGCCAAAAAAATAAGTCTAGAAGATATTGCCAGTATGCAAAGAGCATCAGAAGAACCTGCATACATTACTGCCAATTCTGAACAACTTAAGGGTAAGTAAAAATTACTTTTTGGTATTAAAATAAAAGATCCCGCTTTTAGCGGGATCTTTTATTACAACTAGTAGTGTTATTAATTTAATTATTACCAGCTAGTCTTGTGGAATTCTTTACTCCGTTAATACTGGCAATTTGATTATTACTGTATTCAACCTCCTTCATTGTATTATTGGACCAAAAAAGCCATTTACCGGACTTATCTCCATTTTCATAACTGCCCTGAGAAATCTTATTTCCTAAAGTGTCATAACTAATCCATTCACCATGCAATTGCCCCTTTAAATTAAAAGTCCCTTCCTGGCTGATTATACCATTATCATGATAGTCGGTAACTTCTATTAAGTTGGTCTCTTTATTTAGTTTCTGTACTTTGTTTTCCTGCCCATAGACCAATACTGTGGTAAATGCCAGCACTAATAAAATAATTATTTTCTTCATGATTTCTCCCTTTTTGTAATTTATTACTGTACAAAGTTAAATATTTTTAACCTTAAATCAACTATTACTTAACATTAAATTTACATAGATAACGAAACATATTGATTTATAGTATTTTACGAGCTTACTTTCCATGCAACATATTAATAAATATTTTGTATTTACTTACATTTGCGAGCTGATTAAGGAAGGTAGATAAGGTCTAACTAATAGCCTGGAATAATCAAATTAAAAATCGCAAAGAGCATATATCCATAAATTCTAATCGGAAAATGAGAGACATGAATACTAAAAACCATCTTTTTTAGGTCTATTTGTGTATCTTATTGGCAACAAATTAAAACTTCAAAAGATTATATTTACTTTGCAATAGACTTGGGAATGGATGTTATATTATATGTAATAAAGGTGCAGCTCCATTTTTAATATAAATAATAACCTTAAGATAACACCCCAAAAATACATACTTAGGATATTTGCCAATTAACTCTTCTAGCCCATAATGAATGATATTTACTTGATAATGATAATAGCATTGGTCGTCCTGGCCATTGCAGATCTTATAGTAGGGGTTAGTAATGATGCTGTAAATTTTCTCAATTCAGCTATTGGATCCAAAGCCATCTCTTTTAAAACTATTATGATAGTAGCTAGTGTTGGTATTGCATTTGGTGCAATGTCTTCAAGTGGAATGATGGAAGTAGCGCGAAAGGGTATCTTCAACCCGGGAGAATTCGTCTTTGCTGAAATTATAATAATATTTATGGCAGTTATGATTACCGATATCCTATTATTGGATTTCTTTAATACACTGGGCATGCCTACATCAACTACAGTTTCCATCGTATTTGAATTATTAGGAGCTGCTGTGGCTATATCCCTTCTCAAAATATGGGCAGTTGATGGAAATTTCTCAGATTTGGGCATATATATAAATACGGAAAAGGCCACGGAGATTATATTTGGTATTATTTTATCTGTTATAGTTGCTTTTACGATTGGCGCCCTAATACAGTTTGTTACCCGACTACTGATTACTTTTAAATTTGAAGACAAACCTAAATGGAGAGGAGCCATTTTTGGCGGGATTGCTTTAACGGCCATCGTATATTTTATACTCATAAAAGGACTTCAGAGCGCTAACCTTTTTGGAGGTGTGATCACAGGTTATGTTTCCCAGCAACCTGAATTATTCATACTGGCAAATTTAATTTTTTGGTCAATTCTATCACGTATTATTACGGGTGTCTTTAAATGGAATATTTACACGGTAATTATTGTTGTGGGTACATTTGCACTGGCCATGGCTTTTGCGGGAAATGATTTGGTAAATTTCATTGGAGTCCCCATTGCTGCACTTCAATCTTACCAGGATTGGCAGGGAACTGGAATTCCAGCGTCAGAATATACTATGGACAGTTTATCCAGTGCAGTTCAAACTCCTGTAATACTCTTGCTTCTATCGGGAATCATTATGGTAATTACACTATGGTTTTCTACAAAAGCAAGGAATGTCGTAAAAACAAGTGTTGACCTCTCAAGACAGTATGAAGGTGAAGAAAAGTTTCAACCAAACTTCCTGTCAAGGCAGGTGGTTAAATATTCTATTAAGGCTTTTGATAATTTAAATGGCATTTTTCCCGAAAGTTGGCGAAAAAAAGTAGATCAGCAATTCGCACAATCCTATGATTATTCAGTAAAAAACAAAAGTCAGGACTTACCAGCTTTTGACTTAGTTCGTGCAGCTGTGAATCTTATGGTAGCAAGTGTTTTGATTTCTATTGCTACTTCAATGAAATTGCCCCTATCCACTACTTATGTGACCTTTATGGTAGCTATGGGAACTTCACTGGCTGATCGTGCATGGGGAAGCGAAAGTGCTGTGTATAGGGTTGCAGGTGTATTTAATGTAATTGCTGGCTGGTTTCTAACGGCAATTAGTGCATTTACGGCAGCGGCCTTGGTGGCAATAATAATTCATTTTGGAGGGATTGTTTCTGTTGGATTTTTATTATTATTTGCTGCAATTATACTCATTAGAAATTATGTGAATCATAGGAGAAAAAACAGAATGGCAAAGTTAGAATATGGTCTTAGAAGAGCTGAAAGCAGTTCCATTCAGGGGGTAATCCAGGAAAGCGCAGATAATATAACCAATGTTTTAAAACGGAGTAACAAAATATATACAAATGCCATAGATGGTTTAGCAAGACATGATTTGGAATTGCTAAAGAAGAGTAAAAAACAAGTTCTCAAGCTTTCAGCTGAAATAGATGATCTAAGGGATAATATATTCTATTTTATCAAGAATCTGGATGAGCATAATATTGGAGCCAGTAATTTTTATTTAAGTATTTTGGACTATCTTCAGGATATGGCTCAATCCCTTGAATATATCGGAAAGATTAGCCATAAACATGTTAATAATAATCATAAAAAACTTACCTACAGCCAGATTAAGGAATTGAAAGAATTGGATATAGAAATCGAATCACTTTTTGATAATACCAAAAATGCTTTTGAAGATCGTGCATTCTATAAAATTGGAGAAGTGTTGACCCATAAAGAACATATATTTAATATGTTGACTCAAAAAATTTCTAGACAAATTAAAAGAACGAGGACAGAAGAATCCAGCCCCAAAAATACCACCCTGTATTTTAATCTTTTAACTGAGACCAAAGACCTGGTTACCGCGACCATAAATTTATTGGAAATATATTACCAAGAATACGACAGCAACGTTCAGCCGGCAGCTATCGAATGATCTGAAAATTACCTTTAAAAGCCAAAATAGCCGGTTTATTCTTAAAAGTTGACCTTGTTCATATTAATTTCATATACTTTATGTGAACTTAATTATTGTACAAGCGGACTGTTATAATTGTGTGCCTGATTTCCTAATAATCACATTTATAATACAAAGAACATGATGCACGATGCATATCTAAACCAAAATAAAAAGTATGTTGACCCAATTAAGCAGCATTATCGATCGAGCTGGTTTCTTCTTGTATGTCATTAAATAATGGATCTGCGGAAACATATAAAATTTGTGCAACCTCTATTAGTTTCTCTATCAACACTTGCACATTGTCATGATCATTAACCAGGGATGATGCCATATCTGTTGTAATAAGATCTTCTCTAATTAATTTATCTATTTCAACACTTTCATTTTCTAAACTATTTTCAACCTTATTACTTAAAATGATTAATTCCTGCTGAAATTCCTCTTTTTTCATTTCATCTTTATACAAAAAAATAACCCTTAATCCCGATATTACTATCTTTCTATAATTATCATATCTCTTTTTTATATAACTGTTTTCAGATTCCAAATATTTTGAAACATTCCGGTTTAATTCACCAACGTCACGAATGATTTCTACCATCTTCCTGTTGGCCAGTTTAATCTGCATAATTCGTCTATTCTGGGTTTCAGTTAGCTTTAATGTACTTTGAGCAAGGGTAGCGTATTTAATAATTTCGCCGTAAATAGTCTTCACCTTAGACAGATATAAGGCCCTAACATCCGTCTCAAAATCTTCCACAGATTTTTTTACTACTTTTTTTGCTTTTATATCAGACAAAATATCCTCACGATGAATATTCAACGCATGAGTAACAATTTCAAAAACGGCGTTCCTGTATAGGTAATCGGTTTCTTTATACAAAGTCGCTATAGCTGTCTCCGGATACTTCAACATTTTTCGCTCCAAAAACTTTGGCACCTCAATTGCCCTTTCCGGAGTAATTATTTCAGGGACCATTTTTTCTACAAGTCGGGATATAGGCTTAATAAACCAAACCAAAATAAATGTATTCAGAATATTAAAAAAAGTATGGAACAAGGAAATAGCAACCGGTATAGCTGCGGCGCTTACAAAGGGAGATGAAGACCCCAATTCCTGCACCATCCAACTTATCATCCTTAAAAATGGGTAAAACAAAGCCAGCATCCAGATTACACCTAAAATATTAAAAATAAGATGGGCCCTTGCTGTCCTTTTTGCCTGGTAATTGGCCACAATGGCCGCAATATTGGCCGTAATAGTGGTGCCAATATTCTCTCCCAATACCATAGCGGCAGCCAACTCAAATGGAATCCAGCCCTGTGCTGTCATTATTAAGGTAAGCGCCATAGTAGCGCTGGAAGACTGAATGATCAGGGTGAGAATTGTACCAATTAATAAAAAAAGAAGCACAGACCAAAACCCGGCATTAGTATACTGCTTAAGAAATTCAAGAATTTGCGGATTCTCATCAATATTGGGCATGGCGTCCTTTAAAAATTGTAATCCTATAAACAGAATTGCAAATCCTATAATAAATCCTCCCCAATTTTTAGTATTATCCTTCTTTGAAAACGTAAACAAAAAGCCAAAGCCAACCAAAGGTAAAGCTATGGCGCTCATACTTACCTTAAAACCAAGGAGCGTAATCAGCCATGCGGTAATGGTAGTACCTATATTAGCACCCATGATCACGCTTATGGCTTCCGGCAAGGTTAGTAAAGATGCATTTGAAAAGCTTACCACCATAAGTGTCGTGGCGGAGGATGATTGTATTACTGAAGTAATAAGAAACCCGGTAGCTATACCTAAAAACCGGTTAGAAGTCATGGTTGCAAGAATAGACCGCATTTTATTCCCTGCCAGCCGTAACAAGGCATCACTCATTACTTTCATCCCAAAGAGGAATAACCCCAGGGAGCCAATCAATTGTAAAATATCTGTAAAGCCGTATTCCATGTATCTACAGGTTGTCTGTTTTTTTAAATTTAAGCAAACAGATAGTTAATTCTAAGTAAATTTAGGATATTGTAATTCTTTGTAATAAGAAAATAATTAAATCATGACAAAAGCTTTCTTCCTGTTATTTTCCGCTTTGATTATTAATAGCCTATTTGGGCAGGACCTTGCGCCTAATCAATTGCTTAACAAAGCGATAGCCTATCACGATCCACAAGGGAATTGGGCTGATTTTAAAGGGCAACTATTCATTACCATGAAGACCCCTAATAGTAGTGATAGGTTAAGTGAGATAACCATGGATCTGCCTAAACACTATTTTAAGTTAGTGACCAAAAAAGACAACACAACTATAGAGCAAATTATAAATAAGGGGGTTTGTAAACTTCTGCTCAATGGTTCTGAAACAGTTTCGGAGGATGAAATTGCGAAACATAGATTAACATGCGACCGGACTCAAACTATGAGGAACTATTACACCTATTTATACGGGCTGCCAATGAAGTTAAAAGATCCGGGAACCCTGTTAGATCGAAAAGTATACAGGAAAACATTTAAGGGCAAAATTTATGATGTGCTTAGGGTTACCTATGATGAGGCTGTAGGAAAAGATACCTGGTATTTCTATTTTGATCCTGCAACTTATGCCCTCGAAGTCTATCAGTTTTACCACGATGAAGAAAAAAATGATGGTGAATACATAATTCTTAATGGTCTGGAAGAAATTAACGGGATTAAAATGCCAAAAATAAGGGCGTGGTACTACAATAAAGATGACAAATATTTAGGTACGGATACACTTACCAAAACATCTGCATTAACAGACTAAGATGCATGCCTGATCCATTCATCGAAAAATAAATACCATTTTGGTAGTGACTGCGTTATTTGGGAAGCAATAAGTCATTACTATGAAATTACCATCTTCTTTACCGGCCTGCTATTTCCTATTTGTGATAAGCTTTCTAATCCTGATTGCTTCATGCAGCAACGAAACATCTGAGCAAGATGATATCCAACAGATAGAACCCGGGCAAGAAATACCAATTGACAATGTTGCCCGGTTAGAAGCAAAGAATCTTTATTTGAATTATTACCTAGCTTCTCAGACTACCGGTTCAGAGATTGCATGGACAGGTGATGAGCCTTCCTGTGACCCCGGAATCGTTCCGGAACCCACGAAGGCCAAAATACTGCAGCGTCTGGATTACTACAGAAAAGTAGTAGGTTTAAATAATATAATTTCGGAGAACATGTCGAAAAGCGATAAAGCCCAGTTGGCGGCTTTAATTATGAATGCCAATGATCAGCTAGACCACGACCCACCTTCATCATGGAAGTGTTACACCAATGAAGGTAAAGATGGTGCAGGGAATTCTCTTTTGACTATGACCAAAAATGCGGAGGCTATTGATTCCTATATTCGAGACCAGGGAGCAGATAATGGCCCTGTTGGCCATAGGAGATGGTTGTTATGGCCTCGATTACAAGAAATAGGCATTGGAAACACAAACAGATCCAATGCTATATGGGTATTGGGAAATTCAGGTAACCCACCGTCTGACGCTCCTGAATTTGTCTCCTGGCCACCTGAGGGATATATTCCGAATAGGCTAGTTTTTCCAAGATGGTCATTCTCTATAGCAGAAGCTGATTTTTCTGCCACCACAATTTCCATGCTGGATAAAGATGACAACAATATAAACCTTCAAATCGAGTCATTAAGCAATTCTTACGGGGACCACACTATTGTTTGGATACCTGAAAATATTAATAGCAATATTACAACGGATACGTTCTATACTATTTTCCTTAAAGATGTGGAGATTAACGGGATTTTAATGGATTATTCGTATCAGGTTACTTTATTTGATCCTAATAATTGAACTGACCAAGATCATTTCATAAGAATATTGTCTTTTTTACTTTTAACCAGAGTTACGCTACAAAGCGTAAATTTTATCAACATCTAAAATCTGGAATTATGAAAAAATTTATTCTTAGTTTATTGGTTATTGGCCTAACTAGCCAGGTATATTCACAAATTACCAAAGTGGAAGAACTATCTGAAGTTGTAGTTACAGCTGTGAACTACAAATATTTAAATCAAACAGATAATAAAGTGGCTGCAGTACCTGTTCAAATGCTACAGCGTAAAGTTGCCGCTTATGATGTAACCACTAAAGATTATTATCAGGATGATTATGATTATTATACTGTGGAATTCTATATTCCCGACGGTAAAATAGTAGCAGCTTATGATGCTGATGGTAAAATTTTAAGAACTATTGAAAAATTCAATGACATTAAATTACCAGACGCTGTTTCTAAAGCATTGTTAGAGCGTTTCCCAAACTGGGATATAGTAAGCGATGTTTATCGGGTTACTTATACAGATAAAATGGGCGCTAAAAAACAATATAAGCTCAAATTACAGAATGGGGAAAGAACAATGAGGGTTAAGATGAACGAAGATGGTGAGTTTCTTTAGGAAGCAGCTCAACTAAATCCGATTGCAGTTACTATTAATAGGTAGCTTCAAGACTAAAATAAAAAGGTTCTGTCCCGACTAGAGGCAGAACCTTTTATTATACCTGTTATTATACCTGGTTCCTTTAGTTAATCCAATACCAGATTAAATTCTAACCGATCCAAATGATTTTAAGAAAGTATGAGGAAGCATAACTTTCTTCCAATACAACCAAAAATAAAATGATTATATATTAACATCTAAAATCGAATATCATGAAAAAATTAATTATCAGTCTATTGGCTATCGGTATAACGGGCATTGCATATGCTCAAGAAGTCAAATTAGAAGAACTATCAGAAGTTGTAGTTGAAGCCGTAAATTACAAGTATTTAAGCACAACAGATAACAAAGAAGCCGCAGTGCCTGTTAAAATGCTGGAGCGCAAAGCCGCTGCTTATGATGTAACTACCAAGGATTATTATCAGGACAATTATGATTATTACTCAGTCTCTTTTGCAATTCCCGATGGGAAATTAGTGGCAGTTTATGATCCTGATGGTAAAATTCTAAGAACCATTGAAAAATTCAAAGACATTCAATTGCCAGATGCTGTAAGTAAAGCACTTCAGGACAGATTCCCTAATTGGGAAATTGTCGAGGATGTTTACCGAATTAGATATGAGGATAGAAAAGGTGCCTTAAAAAACTATAAGATTAAATTACAAAATGGGGAAAAAACAATGAAGGTGATGATGAGTGAAGAAGGAGAATTTCTATAATTTTTGCTTCATTAACAGTTAAAGTTTACCCCTGATGTTGCTAATTTGGAAGGGCCTGGTGTATTAAGTACCGGGCCTTTTTAAGTCATTGTTCTATCTATAAAAATTCATCTCATCCAAATAAGTCCATACCGCATCTGGCAGCATCGCCCTTATATTTTTACCCAACTTGTGTTGTTTGCGAATAAATGTGGACGAGATTTCCATAACAGGAGCATTTACCCAATGTACTCTTGGATGTCCCCTAAATTGGCGATCCGAAGAACCATCCGAAATACGCGGATAAACGTAAATATCATAATTTTCCAATATCACCTCATAATTCTTCCACTTATGGAATCCTTTCAGATTATCCTCGCCCATTATAAGGCAAAACTGGTTGTCTTTTCCATATTTGTCTTCTAAATGAACCAAGGTATTTATGGTATAATTTGGTTGCGGTAAATCAAATTCAATTAGGCTTGCCTTTAGTTTGGGATAATCCTTTACAGCTTCAAATACCATTTGATAGCGATGGTTATTATCCAGTAGTGTCTTTTTTGCCTTAAACGGACTCTGCGGAGTAATCACAAACCACACTTCATCCAAATCAGAAAACTCTACCAAATAATTGGCAATTACCAAATGCCCGATATGAATAGGGTTAAATGTCCCAAAATACAGACCAATTTTTTTCATAAAGAATTGCTATATCCTATACCCATTATAATATTTCAATAGAATTTGTCTCAGGCATGAAGAGGCTCGTCCGCTTTAAGAACTATTTTCTCTCTACCCCAATAAAATTTGCAACCAACTCATGTGCCTCATCTAGTGCGGTATCCAAATCGTAGTTTTTAATCACTTTATCAAATTGCGGAGCAGTAGCCAATTCCACAGAAGCTTTTGCAATACGCATATTAATCTTATCATCACTCTCAGTACTTCGCTTTTTTAGTCTGATCTTTAATTCGTCTACACTTGGTGGTTTTACAAATACTGACAGCGTTTTATTGGGATATTTTTTTTTGATACGCAAGCCCCCTGCAACATCAATGTCAAATATTACATTTTTGCCTTCTGACCACAAGCGCTCAACTTCACTTTTTAACGTCCCATAAAAATTATCTCTGTAGACTTCCTCCCATTCCAAAAAATCATCATTTTTTATATGTCCCTTAAATTCATTAGTGGACATAAAATAATAATTTACCCCATGTTTTTCTTTCCCTCTTCTTGGCCTTGAAGTAGCGGAAACGGAAAATGCCAGATTTAGCTCCTCCTGCTTCAATAAATGTTCCACTATCGTTGTTTTACCGCTTCCCGAGGGAGCTGCAAAAATAATAAGTTTACCTCCCTTCATTAAAGTACATTGAGCATTTGTTCCTTAACCTTTTCCAACTCATCCTTCATTTGTACAACTAACTGTTGCATGGGCGCAAAATTGGCCTTAGATCCTATAGTATTGATTTCTCGTCCAATTTCCTGGCTGATAAAACCCAGTTTTTTTCCATTGGAATCGGCAGATTTCATGGTCTCAATAAAATAATCTAAATGGTTATCCAATCGCACTTTCTCTTCCGTAATATCATATTTTTCCAGGTAATAAATCAGTTCCTGTTCAAATCGGTTAGCGTCTACTTCGGTCTTTAAATCTTCTACGGCTTTTTCTAATCGCTCGCGAATTGTGGCCAGCCTATCCGGGTCCATTTGAACCACGTCTTTTAACAGGTTCTTAATGGAAGAGATTCTCTCTATAAAATCTTTTTCAAGTACTACACCTTCTTCGGTTCGAAAATCATTTATCTCTTTTAAAGCATTATCCAAGGTATCCTGTATGATCTTATATTCGGACTCATCAATATCCTCCCGATCGGTTTTAAGAGCATCCGGTAATCTTAGTGCCATTTCCATTAACCTTATGTCTTCCCCATCTGCGATTGACTTAAGCTGTTCCATATATTGTCTGAGCACTGCCTCATTTACTACTGATGAAGTTTCGTTTCCGGTCATTTCCACATATAAACCAAAATCTATTTTCCCTCTGATCAATGAGCTTGCAATAGTCTTTCTCAGCTGCAATTCTTTTTCCCGATAGGCCGAAGGCATACGGGCATTGATATCCAAGCTTTTACTGTTTAGGGATTTTAATTCGATGGTGATCTTTTTAGATGGAAGCTGCACCATATGCTTCCCGAACCCTGTCATGGATTGGATCATAAATTGTCTTTAATTTTCGTAAAGGTACTAAAATCTCAAAGTGAATTTTTGGCTCCCGGGGAATTTTACTATAATTCCCTAATCCATATATTTCTATAGCTAACACGGCTATTATCGCCATGATCCTGAAGCATCAAAGGTCCTTTGCCATGAGGTGGGTTTTTCGGCCATCCTATATAAGGAGTTGTTCCTTTAATTTCCACATGATCTTGTACGAGCACTCCATTGTGGATTATTGTTATATTACCGGATTTTATTTTACCCCCTTCTGAATTAAACTCAGGTGCGTGATAAATAATATCATAGGTATTCCATTCTCCGGTAGGCACCGAAGCTTTCGCTAACGGAACGTGTTGTTTGTAAATAGAAGCCACCTGGCCATTTACATAAGTGTCATTATCATTATTATCTAAAACCTGAACTTCATACAGGCCTGATAAAAATATTCCGCTATTCCCCCTATTCTGGCCATCCCTTTGCACCTCCGCAGGAGAACTCCATTCAATATGTAACTGTACGTCCCCAAATTTCTGTTTGGTCTGTATATTACCTGCTAAATCTTTTACCGTCATACTACCGTCATCATTCAGATGCCAAACCACGGAAGAGCTATCATTTACCATCTCCCATTTTTCAAAATCGCTACCATCAAAAAGAACAATAGCATCGCTTGGGGCACCGTTATTTCCTGTTGGGTTTACTATGGGTGGAACGGGTTCATAGAATTCCGTCTGTTCAGGTTCTGTAGGTTCTTCCCCCATGTATTCCTTATAAACTATTACCTCATCAGAAGTATCTTCATGAAGCATGGGCGTATCCTGAGATCCCTGTTTACAACCTATTATTAAAAGTATAACTGACAACAAATAGTATCGATTCATGGTTACAGTTCTTTTATCTTAATATTTCTATATCCTATACTTATCACTTCGCCATGATCCTGCAATGCGATCTTCCCCGTTTGGTATTTTCCAAAATCCTGCCAGTCCGCAAATTTGGAATTGGCCACCATGGTATCCCATCCTTCTCCGGTGACCGGGAACTCCACGATTTTTGTTCCATTGAGTACTACAATCCCTTCATTGGTCTTATGATTAATTGTAATCTCATAAGTATTCCACTCTCCAATTGGTTTAACAACATCCTCAGACGGTGCAATCATATCGTAAAGAGCGCCTGCCTGGTGTGTTGTTCCGTTTTTGGCATCAGGGTGATTTATATTATCTAAAACTTGAATTTCAGGTCCTGTATAGTATGGTTCCAAGTGTTTAGGATCTTCAAAAACGCCCCACATGATACCACTGTTTGCTCCTTCTGTAACCATCCATTCTATCGATAATACAAAATCTGTATATTCTTTATCCGTCACCAGATTAAACCTGTTGCCATCTGTTCTGGCTTCTTCTGTTCGTAACCTCATAGCCCCATCTTCCAATTTCCATGCATCTGGCACTTCCTTTCCTGGATAAACATGCCAGCCATCAAAGGAAGTCCCGTCAAAAAGGACGGTCCATTCGTTTTCTTCACTAGTGTTCATGGTGGATTCAATATTGGATGAGACGGTATTTTCCGTATCCTGATTCTTTGATTTTTCCTTACAACCGATTAAAAGGCCGGCAAATAACATAATACTCATTATATTTTTCATAGTTGTATTGTTTAGATTCCCAAGATTTTTTTGAGTATTTCTTTATCAATGGCACCCCCTGCAAAATCATCGAATGTTTTTTCGGTAGCTTCAATGATATGATCCTGAATAAAGATAGCTCCTTCACGGGCTCCTTGTTCCGGGCTTTTAATACAGCATTCCCATTCCATCACAGCCCACACATCACAACCGTATTGGGTTAGTTTTGAAAAAATCGTTTTGAAATCGATCTGTCCGTCTCCAAGGGAACGGTACCGACCTGCACGGTCGCCCCAGTCATTATAACCACCAAAAGCTCCTTTTTTGCCAGTGGGGTTAAATTCAGAATCCTTAACATGAAAAGATTTAATAAATTCATGATAATGGTCTATATAAGTAATATAATCTAATTGTTGTAAAACAAAATGGCTGGGGTCATAAAGTATGTTTACCCGCTTATGATTTCCTGTTGCCTTCAGGAACCGCTCAAATGTATCCCCGTCATGAAGGTCTTCTCCAGGATGAATTTCATAACATACATCAACCCCTTCCTCGTCATAATGATTCAATATTGGCAGCCATCTTTTTGCCAGTTCTTCAAAGCCCATTTCTACCAAGCCGGGTGGCCTCTGGGGCCATGGATGCCATGTGTGCCATAATAACGCTCCGGAAAATGTGGCATGTGCACTTATTCCCAATCTTCTGCTTGCCGTAGCGGCTTTTTTAACAACATCAATTGCCCATTCCGTGCGTGCTTTCGGATTATTTTTTACGGCATCAGGAGCAAAATTATCAAACATAAGGTCATAAGCCGGGTTAACAGCCACCAGCTGTCCTTGCAGGTGAGTAGATAGTTCAGTGATCTCCAATCCGTAAGAGTTGATGGTCCCCTTTAATTCATCGCAATAGGTCTGACTTTCAGCTGCCTTGTCCAAATCAATTAAAAAGTTTTCCCAAGTGGGTATTTGAATCCCTTTATACCCTAAGTCAGATGCCCATTTGCACATGCCATCAAGCGAATTAAACGGGGCTTTACTATCTACGAATTGGGCTAAAAAAACGGCGGGTCCTTTAATTGTTTTCATGATACAGTTCTGCTTAGTTAATCAAATTTGTATTTTGTTACGTTTTAAGAATTAAATCCTATATTTAATGGGTAAAAATTCAACTTTTATTTCTTCACTTGGGAAGTGTTAAATATAGCAATTACATCAGAATTAAAATAACAATATAGCATGAATCAGAAGGAGAAATATGACGCCATAGTTGTAGGCACCGGAATAAGTGGTGGATGGGCTGCCAAGGAATTATGTGAAAATGGGCTGAAAACCCTGGTTCTCGAACGAGGACGTATGGTAAAGCATATTGAAGATTATCCTACAATGAATATGGATACATGGGATCTTCCTAACAACAATGAACTATCCAGAGAAGACCAGAAAAAATACCACAAGCAACGAAGAGTAAATTGGGCACCTAAAGAAGATGTAAAACATTTTTTTGTGAACGATTTGGAGCACCCTTATGTGGAGACAAAACGTTTTGACTGGATTCGAGGTTACCATGTAGGAGGACGATCATTAACATGGGGCCGTCAGAGTTATCGATGGAGTGATCTTGACTTCGAAGCCAACCTAAAAGAAAACATTGGGGTAGACTGGCCAGTACGATATAAGGATATCGCTCCTTGGTATGATAAAGTGGAAGAGTATATAGGGGTTAGTGGAGAAAAACTGGGTTTAAGACATCTGCCTGATGGTAAATTTCATCCCCCGATGGACCTTATGTGCCCGGAAGAGGACTTAAAAAATGTATTATCTGATAAGTTTGATGATGGTCGATTACTCACTATAGGGCGTGTAGCAAATATTACAGATAAAGAAGGCAATATAGAAGGAAGAACGCCCTGTCAGTATAGAAACAGATGTTGGCGCGGATGTCCTTTCGGAGGATATTTCAGTAGTAATTCTTCTACGCTTCCCGCAGCAGAGCGAACTGGAAAAATGACATTGCGGCCAAATTCTATCGTTCATGAAATTATTTACGACGATAATACCAAAAAAGCCACAGGAGTCCGGGTTATTGACAGAGAGACTCATGAAAAGCATGAATTTGAAGCAAAGGTGATATTTTTATGTGCTTCTTCAATGGCCTCTGTGGGAATCCTGCTACAATCGAAATCTGAGCGTTTTCCCAATGGTATTGGCAATAATCATGACCAATTGGGCAGAAACATAATGGACCATCACTATCAATTAGGCGCTTCTGCCAAGGTAGAAGGGTATCTGGATAAATTTTACAAGGGCAGGCGCCCTAATGGTTTTTACATACCCCGATTTGTGAATTTGGATTCAAAGACTTCAAAAAAAGAATACCTGAGGGGTTTTGGCTACCAGGGAGGGGCAAGCAGAGAAGACTGGACCTTATCAGTTGCAGAACTGAATTATGGAAAAGATTTAAAAGAAGCCATTTTAAAACCCGGAAGCTGGGAAATAGGCGCTACCGGATTTGGTGAGATGCTGCCTTACCATGACAACAGAGTTACCCTCAGTGACACTGAAAAAGACCAATGGGGATTACCACAGTTAGACTTTGATGTTGAGTTTAAAGAAAATGAATATAAAATGCGGGAAGATATTATAAAACAAATTACAGAAATGTTTACTGCCGCCGGATTTAAAGACATAGAACCCTATGAA